>JAQWAJ010000360.1 GCA_028707745.1 Bacteroidales bacterium
AAAACAATGCTGAGATTCAAGGTTTACGAGGCGGTTCAGAAAGTGGTCATTGACCTTTTCAGCCGCAGTTTTAAGGTTGAGCTCAACAAGGAATTTCTGCTCTATCTCAGGAACCATCCTGAAATTGACTTTAAGATCGAATAGCACGGAAGTCCTGAACAAAATCCCTATTTTTACGAGATATTAATTGATTTGAATCTTTAAAATTTTAGCTATGACCATTGAAATAACCGATGCAAATTTTCAGGAGACTGTGATTAACGCCGGGAAACCAGCGGTAGTAGATTTTTGGGCAGAATGGTGCGGACCCTGCCGGATGCTGACCCCGATCATCAAGGAGCTGTCGACAGAATATGAAGACCGCGTTGTGGTTGGCAAGGTTGATGTCGATAACAATCCCGGCATTTCACACAAATATGGTATCCGGAACATCCCTACTGTCCTGTTTTTCAAGGGAGGAGAGATCGTTGACAAACAGGTTGGCGTGGTTCCCAAATCAGCTTTGATCAATAAAATTGACGCCCTGCTGAAATAGGGCTGAACCAACGCTACGAAAAATCTTGCCGAGATAGAAGAGTGGGCCAATCTATATCAGATTGATCTTATTGCACGCCAGGTAGTTGAAGGATTTATCACCGGTTTACACCGTAGCCCTTATCATGGGTTCAGTGTCGAATTTGCCGAGCACCGCCACTACAATGCCGGTGAACCCACCCGGCATATCGACTGGAAACTTTATGGCCGCACCGATAAGCTTTTTGTAAAGCGATACGAGGAAGAAACGAACCTGCGTGCGCAGTTCATCATCGACACTTCCTCGTCGATGCTTTTTCCGAACCCAGAAAGAAAAGCCATCAGCAAGCTTTTTTTTTCGGTTTATACCACGGCAGCCATGATGCGCCTGTTGCGCAGGCAGCGTGACGCCGTCGGACTGACGCTGTTTTCATCCGACATCGAGCTTACGACACCTTCAAAGGTGAGCGAAGTGCACAATCAGAATCTTTTCATCGAGATGACCCGGCTGCTGGAACGGGCCGGACCGGGGCAACTGAAACAAAACCTGAACCGGACGACCAGTTCGGCGACAATCCTGCATCAACTGGCCGAAATGTACCCGAAACGCAGCATGGTAATCCTGTTTACCGATATGCTGGAGGATTCGGATCCTGAAGAATTGTTCTCGGCACTGAGGCATTTCCGGTATAACAAACATGAGCTGATCCTTTTCCATGTCAAGGATCACAAACTCGAGGAAGCTTTCGACTTTCCAAACCGGCCACACCGCTTTGTCGATATGGAAACCGGGCGTACCATCCGGGTTAACCCGGCAGAAATCAGACAGCAGTACCGCGAAAAAATCACCCGATATTTCAGTGACATCAGCATGCGCTGCGGACAGCTTGACATTGACTTTGTGGAAGCAGATATCCGCGAGGATTTCCGCGAAGTTCTACTCCCCTTGCTGATCAAGCGCCAGAAATTATACTGATTTTATAACAAGGGGCTGAAGATTCTGGCCACCGATTCCTGCAACTTTTCGATCATCCTGCGCTGATTCCACTCATCAGGAAATATCTCTTTGGAATTGCCGATATCCTCTATATAATCCTGTGAAAGCTGCAGGGCAATGCCCTCGTCATAAATCAGGGCATTCGACTCAAAATCCTGGTTAAAACTGCGGATATCCATGTTGGCAGTGCCCACTGACGAAAACACATCGTCAACGATCATCAGTTTGCTGTGGGTGAATCCTTTGATATAAAAATAGACATGAACGCCGGCATCCAGCAACTCCTTCACATACGAACGACTGCTGCGCCCGACAACCCACGAATCGTTTTTGTCAGGCATCAGCAGCTTAACATCGACCCCGCTCAGGGCGGCCGTTTTTAAAGCCGTCAGGATACTCTGATTGGGGAGGAAATAGGGAGTCGAAATGTACACATACCGCGTGGCCGTAGCAATGGCTGCAAAATAGGCCTGCATGATGGTTTCCCAGTCCGAATCCGGTCCGCTGGCTACAATTTGCACCAGTTTATACCCGGTAATCGTGTTGGCAGGAAAATACCTGAGATCATAATCCGAAGTATGGCTTGCGTAGTTCCAGTCGAGCAGAAAAACCGCCTGCAAACTTCTGACCGATTCCCCCTCGAGCCGCAGGTGAGTATCGCGCCAGCGGTTATTCTTGCCCAATCCCCGCAGGTAGCGGTCGGCGATGTTTATTCCTCCTACAAAACCGACACGCCCGTCCACTACGATGATCTTCCTGTGCAACCGGTAGTTCACCTTGTTGGCAAAGGCAAATGTCCGTACCGGCATGAAATTGACCACCTTGACTCCGGATGAAGTAAGTTCGCGTATATATCTTCTTGACAATGACCAACTTCCGAGATCGTCATATAAAACCTTGACATCGACTCCCTCCAAAGCTTTCCGGATGAGTATTTCCTTGATTCGGTTTCCGATCTGATCGTCCTCGATGATGTAAAACTCCAGATGGATATGATCCCGGGCATTTTCAAGTTCATAGATGATGGAACCAAATGTCTGGCGGCCGTTGTTGAGCACCTTAACCTGATTGTATTCTGTGATCAGCGCCTTTGAATTATTCAGCAGGAGCTTCATCAGATGCCGCTTTGAAATAAGCTTCTGATCACGGATAAAGATTTTTTTGTTCAGCCGGATCAGCTGGTCCTGAATCAGATGATCCAGAGACATCTTATCTGACATCTCCTTCATGATGATCATCTTTCGCTTTTTCGGATTGACTCCGAAGTAAATATACAGGATGATACCGCCAAGCGGGATAAGGAACATGATCAATATCCACGACAGGGTTTTGATCGGGTCCTGATTCTCCATAATGATTACCACAACCATCACCAGGATGGTTAAGAGTAAAATGACATCGAGGATAACCCAGAAGAGGCCCTGCCCGCTGAAGTTATTGAAAATACTGGCTATCATTCAGTTTAAGATGACGGAAAAATACGAAGGATTTTTGAGATGCTGAAGGGTTGACCGGAGGATATTTCAGGAGCGTTTTTTTTTTGATGATGATTTGCATAATAGAAAATCAATCTCATATTTTTT
>JAQWAJ010000361.1 GCA_028707745.1 Bacteroidales bacterium
TATTGGTATATTCTCTTTAACAATGCGCTTTCCGGTGGGTCAAGCTCCATGCTGCCAATCGCTCCAATGGTAATCGGAATGCCCATTTCGGTTGCTTTCCTCTCGACAGAACGAATTCTGACACAGGCATACTGAATAAACGGGCCTGTATTACCATTGAAATCAATCGATTCTTCAGGATTGAACATCATGGTTTTCTGAGGATCGACTTTCAATATAAAGTATTTTAAGGCACCCAGAGCAATCCGGTAGTTTACCTGTTCCTTTTCGTCGGCAGGAAAATCTTCGAGTTTTCCAAGCTCAGCTGATACGGTACGCGCGGTATCGATCATACCTCCGATCAGATCATCAGCATCAACCACTGTACCTTCACGCGATTTCATCCGGCCATTTGGCAATTCGACCATTCCATAAGACAGGTGATAAAGTTTATCAGCCCAATCGAAGCCCAATTTCTTTAGGACCAGTTTCAGGACCTTGAAATGATAATCCTGCTCATTTCCAACCACATAGATATGCCGGTCGAACTTATATTCTTCATATCTCTGCCGGGCGGTTCCCAGATCCTGGGTCATATAAACGCTGGTTCCGTCGGCTCTCAGTAAAAGTTTCTGATCCAATCCGTCCGGAGTAAGATCGGCCCAAACTGATCCATCCTCTTTTTTGAAAAGAACGCCTTTATCCAGCCCCAGTCCAACCAGGTCCTTCCCTAACTTATAGGTCTCCGATTCATGATAAAATTGATCAAAAGAGACTCCAAGCTGGCTGTAAGTCTGATCGAAACCATCATAAACCCAGCCGTTCATTTTCGACCATAAGGCGATTGTTTCAGGATCGCCCTGCTCCCATTTCAGAAGCATATCCTGAGCTTCGCGAATCAATGGAGCTCCGGCCTTTTCCTGATCCTCCGTAAAACCTTGAGCAATCAGGTTCTGTATTTCGATCTTATATTCTTTATCGAAACGGATATAAAACTCACCGACTAACTTGTCGCCTTTCAATCCCGAGGATTCAGGGGTAGCTCCATTACCCCATTTTTGCCAGGCCAACATCGATTTGCAAATATGGATTCCCCGGTCATTGACCAGATTAACCATTTTTACACGGTTGCCAGCGGCCAAAACGATTTTCGAAACGGCATATCCAAGCAGGTTGTTGCGAATATGTCCGAGGTGAAGCGGTTTGTTTGTATTTGGCGAAGAGTACTCAACAACGACCATGGGGGAATCGGCGTTAACCGGCCTGTGGCCATACTGAAGGTCACCGGAAATCTCATTGAAAAAACCGATCCAGAATTGATCCGATAGAATGATGTTTAAAAATCCCTTAACAACCTCAATATCTGCAATTTCAGAAAGATTTGCTTTGAGATAGCTTCCGATTTCAATAGCGGTTTCTTCAGGTTTTTTCCTGGAAATCCGGGTCAGAGGGAAAGTAACCACCGTATAATCGCCTTTCTGATCCTTACGGGTACTTTGCACCTGAATATTTTCAGGCTTTTCCTCACTATTATAAAGTTCACGGATTGCCACAACGGTCATTTCGGCAATACGATTTTCAATGCGCTCCATCATATCAATTTAAGAGTCGCAAAGATAATAAAGATCAGTCAATGTGGGATATTGCACCAAGCTTGTAAAAATCAAGCAGTAACAGCGAAGGATTGGGCCCGCACAGCCTTTTTTCCATGCTTTTTTTGCTTAAACCGTAACAAGCCGAAAACAGGCCGTTGACGCCGAATCTTTTCAGTCTTTTCCAATTCTTAAGCAGTCTGATATTGTTGATACAATCTGGCGGGATCAGGTTTCTGACATACAAGGAATGAAGATTGGCCCCGGATTCACGTACTTTATCGAGATATATTTCAGATGGCTCAAGTCCCAGATGAAATAATCCATTATTCAGATGAATGATCTTCACACCAGCCTGGTAAAGTGCAAATCCAAAAAAAGTGTCTTCATGGCCATATCCCCTGATAGATTCATCGAACCGGATGTTTTGAAAAACAGATGCCGGGATCAGGAAGTTGAATGTAGAGAACGATTTCCACGGATGTTTCTGTCTCAGGCTGGCCTCAGATTGTTCACGGTGGCGCCCATATTTCCATCTGAGCATGAATTCGGGTTTTTCAGGTTTCTTTTCGTGATAAAGAGTACCTCCGCATATCACTGCATCTGGCTTCAGATGATCGAAATAGTTCCTGATAAAATCATCTCCGGCAATGCCGGCATCACCATCGATGAATAGCAGATAATCAAATCTGGCTTGATCTGCCAGGAAATTTCGGTTTGCACTCCGTCCGAGTGGCTTTTCACGGGTAAAATACTTCACACCGGGAACCATTCCTATCTGGGTAGAAATAATAGAAGAGGTATCGGGAGAACTATCGTCGCTGATCAGTATTTCGTACGGCAGATCTGTTTTAATTAACTGGGCGGTCAGCGATTCAATCAGACTGATAGGATTCCAATCTTTTACAGGGATTAAAACTGACAGCATAAACCAATCGTTTTGTCAAATGTAATCATTGTCTGGCTATCTTTACGGCAAAAATTTAGTATGAAGTCACTCCGGTTTTCCTTGATGATAACGTTAAGTCTTTGTTTTTGGTCTGTCAGTGTTATTGGCCAGGAATTTCGCATTGCGGTTGATATTCCAGATCTGCCAGACACCACGGTGATTCTTTCGCACCGGTATGGCTTGAAGATTTTCGCCGACGACACCGTCAGGACTGATGGCAAGGGGCATGCTTCTTTTGAGTCAAAGGATAAAAAGCCGTTAGGCATGTATCAGATTGTACTGCCCGGTAAGAAATATGCTGAATTCTTTGTCGATAAAAAGCAGGTTTTCAGCATTCGGACCAAAGCTTCCGCCCCAACCGACAGTTTATCATTTTCAGATTCTCCGGAAAACAGTCGTTTTTTGAAGTGGCAGCAGGATTATACTAAACTCTGGAACCGCAGCGTACAGATTCAGAACAGGGTAAAAAAAGGGAACCTTTCACCTGACAGCATACAACTTTTCAGTAAGGAATTAGTTGAAATCCGGCAAAAGACCAATCAGGTATGGGATGACGCCATTTGGGAG
>JAQWAJ010000362.1:0-1624 GCA_028707745.1 Bacteroidales bacterium
CCTGAGCTGGGTGAGTGTGATCCTGTTCTTCCTCTTGTCGGTGGTTATCCTGATCGGGCAAAGGCACCCGGGAACCCGCATCAGAAAAGGAACTGCCACCATCATCCTGACCTTGGTTGGTGCTTACATTGTTTATACCATCGATGAGGTCAATCAGGTTAAAGAAACCGGGCAGCACGAGGTGATTCTGAGTAAGCTCTCCTCAGAGCATGACCAGATTGCCGAAATGCTTCTTACCCAGATTGATCCGGATATCAGGACCGATTCGGTTCTCGCCGGTTATGTCCTCGATATGAAAATCAAACCCGATGATCAGCAGATGAGGATTACAAATTATCTGAAAAACAAGTATTTCGGATTATACTGGAACCGCTTCGAGATCCAGGCCTATTCGTGTAATGCGGCAAGTCGTATGGTGATCCAGCCTGATAACTCCGAAAGAGGCTGTCTTGAATTTTTTGTCGAAGGGAAACGCGACCGGTTCGGGAAGAAATTGCCGGAAACCAGCGGATTCTATTACCTGGATAATTTCGATGGAGTGACCGAGTATCTGGGCGTTTATGACAACTTTTCGAAGGATCCGCTGAATAAAATCAGCCTGATCATCAATATTTATTCACGCTTTGTCGCACAGGAGCTGGGTTATCCGGAGTTATTGATCACCGGTAAGATTGACCGCGACAGCCTTGATCAGAGTTACTCGTATGCCAAATATCACATGGGAACCCTACAACTGACCAATGGCGATTATGATTACAGCCTGACCAGCGACCTCTATCCCGGCGTACTCGGAAAGGTCGTTGAATTCAGGGCAAACGGGTTCAAACACTGGATCAAGAAAATTGATCAGAACAACGAAATTGTCATCAGCCGTCAGTCGAGCAAGTTCGGCGATAAAATGGTAGCGTTTTCGTATGTGTTTGTGTTTCTGTTTCTTGGCTGGATTATTCTGGATATGATTGGTTCATGGCCCCGGAAAGGCATCCTCCCGGTACTTGGATTGAAACAGCGGATACAATTTACCATGGTCACCTTTCTTGTTTTATCATTTCTGCTTATTGGCGGGGGCATGATCTATTATGTGGTAAGCCAATATAAAAAAAGCAACCAGAAGCTGATTGTGGAGAAGACGGAATCCCTGCTGGCGGATATCCAGGGTAAAATTGCCAGCGCTCAGGTACTAACCCCGGAGTGGCACGACGAGAGCTTCAGGGGACTTAATGAGCTGATGGTCAAGTTTTCGTATGTGTTCAATACCGATATGAATATTTATGATCCGGCGGGCAACCTGGTCATATCATCGCGCCCCGAAATCTTTGAATATAACCTGGTCGGGCATAAGATGAATCCTCAGGCTTATACGGTGATGCACCATGAAGGGAAACCCATTTGCATAGTCAGGGAAAGTATTGAAAGCCTGGGATATTACTCTTCCTATGTCCCTTTGTATAATGAGTACAACAAACTTCTCGGTTATCTCAATCTTCCGTATTTCAGCCGGCAGAGTGAAACGAACCGGGATATTTCCACCATTGTTGTGGCCCTGGTCAATGCATTTTTCCTCCTTACCCTGCTGGCGGTTTTTTTGACTGTTTTACTCTCGAACCAGGTGGTGCGTCCGCTG
>JAQWAJ010000362.1:1634-3078 GCA_028707745.1 Bacteroidales bacterium
TAAGATTGCGGGCCTGCGCTTCGGGCGGAAGAATCAGCCCATTGAGTATCAGCGAAATGATGAGATCGGACGGTTGGTGAAAGAATATAACCGGATGGTGAGCGAATTGCAGGCCAGTGCTGAAAAGCTTGCCCGGTCGGAGCGTGAGAGCGCCTGGCGGGAGATGGCACGTCAGATAGCCCACGAAATCAAGAACCCGTTGACGCCAATGAAGCTGAGCGTGCAACATTTACGCAAAGCCTGGAAAGACGGCGCACCAGATCTGGATCAATATATCGACCGGATGACCAATTCGCTTGTTGATCAGATCGATACGATGACAAATATCGCGAATGAGTTTTCAAAGTTCGCCCAGGTGCCGGGGGCACATTTTGAGGCGATCGAGCTGAATGCAAAAATCCGGGGAATCGTCGGTCTCTTTGAAGATTTGTGTACAGTAAATCTGGATATGAATGAGCTGAATCACAAGGAAATCATGATTTTTGCCGATCCCGAGCAAGTGATCCAGGTTTTCAATAATCTGATCCGCAATGCAGTTCAGGCGGTTGATGAAGGGGTTGAGCCGGTGGTGAATATCTCGGTGGTATCTCGCGAAGACACTGTGATGGTGAAGGTTGCCGACAATGGTACCGGAATTCCCGAGGAGCTTAGGTCCAGGTTATTTGAACCGAATTTTACGACTAAATCGTCGGGTATGGGCCTTGGACTAGCCATTGCCAAGAAAATCATGGAAGGCGCCGGCGGAAAAATCTGGTTTGAAACGGATAACGACACCGGGACCACCTTTTACCTCGAATGGCCTGTTTTCAAAGCGGAATAGTTACCAGCTAATAACAGAGCTGGTATCCTTGTTACTGATGTTCAGACTCCGGTCGACCACGTAAAACTCATAACGGAAAGCATCGTAAGGCAGCGGATCGGCTGCGGAATACGGATATTCGATGGTTACAGAGATATCAGCAATGAGAGTCTTGTTCTGTCCGCTTGGTGTCAGATCCGGAATGCGGTACCTTTTCAATCCGTCGGGAGCCGGAACCTGAGTGTAAGTCCCGTTTTCCTTATTATATTCCTGTATACAGAGGTTATAATAATAGGCGCTATCCTTATGGAACGGGCCGGTTGTATCGGTCACGCCCAGGCCCATGTCGCCATCGCCGTCGATCAGGTGGAAGGTTAGGGTGACTCTTTTTACAGGATTGTCAAGTACATCCGTTGAATCTTTAGAAGATACCGCGGTAAAGGAGATGGAGGGTTCGTTCGGGTAATCCACAATTTTCTGGCAGGCTGGCAAAAATATCAGCACAGCAAGATATTTAATTGAAGATGACAGGCTGAATTTCATATCGGTTATTTTTCCCTGAAAAAGATCTGGATCGGAACGCCGGTAAAGTTAAAGTTCTCGCGGATTTTATTTTCAATATAACGCTTGTAAGGTTCCTTGATG
>JAQWAJ010000363.1 GCA_028707745.1 Bacteroidales bacterium
ACAGTGCCGGTAATATCAGGAGGAACAAAGTATTTCTGGTCACCTGATGAATTTTCCTGGCGCATGGGTCTGAAGGACAATGCTGGTCATCAAGGTTATCATGGCCTGAAGGGGCATGTAAACGATGATATTTTTCAATTTGGTAATGCAAAAAGAAAATGGCCCGGTGCTCCGAAGCCCGTGGTCACTCCTGAGCCAGGGGGCACTAATTATTATCTGTGGTCAACAGTTTTCGCTGAACAGGATCAGGCTGCCAGACTGGTTGCAGGCGGTGTAATGCCGGCAAGCATCCGGGTAAACGGGAAACTCATTGAAAATGTCTCGGATGAAGTGAAGCTGAAAAAAGGATCAAATACAGTGGTGCTGAGATACTCCAATACCGGCACCGGTTATCTGGTTTTCACCAAAATGATGGCTTCACGTGCATGGAATCAAACTATTCCGCTATCCACAAAATGGTATACCAATCCGGATGTTCTGATATATGATTGCAATCCTGAGTATGCGGGTAGTGCAGGATGGTTCCGGTTTAATGCCCCGCCCGGATTGAAGTCTGTCGAGTTGGCTACCCATCAGAAACCCCAGGTATGGGTGAATGGAATTGAGCTTCCCGTTCAGCGTGTGGTGACAGTCAGTAAGGCCTTTGCCAATCCCCGGCAAAATGGGTGGAAAGCTGATCTGTACAATATTGCAGCTGCATCGTCATTGGTTGCAGTCAGGGTTCGCATGGACCCGGGAGAATATGGCGGCGCCGTATTCTCAGAGCCAATCCGGCTAAATTGCGGAAAAGGAGTGATTCGCCTGGGCGACCTTCAGGATAACGAAACGCTCAGAACTTATTCCGGAGGGATGTGGTACCGGAAGACGGTGAACCTGACGGCTAAACAAACCGGATCCACCAATATTGATCTCGACCTGGGCGAATTGGTCTCTTCGGCCGAAGTATTCATCAATGGTATATCGGCCGGGAAACGCCTGGCTCCACCCTGGAAATTCAACCTCAACGGTCGGGTGAAACCGGGTGAGAATAAAGTTGAAATACTGATATACAACACGTTGGGTAATTTTTACCTGACAGTGCCGACTGAATATGCGGGCAGCATCCGGAGCGGATTGATCGGTCCGGTAAAACTGATCATAGAATAGGAAGTGCAGCAAAATAGCAAAATCATCGATTTACTCTGGATTCCTGTCGGGATTGCCTCGTTCTTTGTTTTTTCGTCACGGTTTTCCCCTCTGCTGAATTCCGATGATGCTATCAATATCCTGATGATCAAGGATCTCAGATTTCCACAGGATTTGTATGCCTGGGGGCAGGACAGGGGCGGATCACTGATTCCCTCCCTTGGCTGGCCACTGAATCACATTGCCGGCTTATCAGTACTCTGGTCAGAATCGCTTATTCATTATCTGATCCTTTTTGTCGGATACTGGTGCCTGTCACGCTTTTTTAAATCGGGCGTCAGTAAGTTGATCTTTGCAATAGCTTGGTTTTTTCCCCCATACTGGTTTTGGAGTCTTTCGCGTTTTCCGTTTGGCATACAATATTCCCTTACCGGATTGGCATTGTATATTTTATGGGTGCGTAAACCGGTAAACTCATCGGGATTCAAACAATTGTTACCCATTTTTCTTGCCACCCTTGTGCTTGCAACATCCTTGTGGGTTTCGGATCTCAATGTGACCAGTATTGTAGCGTTGCTGCTGATCAGCCTTTATTCACTCAAAAGCAGAGGGTTGTCATTCAGGCAGGTCCTGATGATGCCTGCTTTTAAACTTATAGTTATTACCTCCGCTCTTGGTATAGCATTTCTCCTGTATGCAAAAGTTCATGCAGTAGAAACGATCTCGTACAATCATGGAATTCTCAATAATTTCAGCCAGATATTCGAATCTCTTGCAGGTTTGCTTTCCTCAGTCTGGCACATCATTACCTTTCAGAGAGAGACAATTCTGTTCTCTGTTTTCGGGATTCTGGCGATTATTTTGATTGCACTCTCCTTGCTTTGGAGACCGGCGCTCAACCGGGTTCAGAAAAGAACCTGCCTGTTCTTTGTGCTGGATAGCGCTATTTTACTGATGACCATTCTTTTCTCACACTGGGCCTACAGTAACGGAGTTTCCCGAAGGTACTTCACCGGAATTTATATCGGCATTACTATTATTATCCTGATTGTTATGGAAAATAATAGCGGGAAAAGAAGAATCATTTTGCAGGCAATAGCCGTCACGGCGGTTCTGATAGGTGGTATTAGTTACATCCATTATTTGAAAACCGTGTATCCGAAAACCTTGAAACCGATGGCCAGCGTGATGGGCGAGTTCAGCCGGCTGGGGGAAATCGGGGTAATCGGTGAATATTGGAATTCCTATATCACTGCTTGTCCGGACCCTTATCAAATTACTGCCATACCTCATGATAGCAGTTTCAGCCGGAGTCAAATGCTGGTTGATGAGGTTTTTACCAAGCCTAAATTGTATGTTATCAAGGATATGTGGTTGAATGAGTTTCCCGATTCGATGTATCAGTACGGATATAAGCTGAAAAGGATGGGAGCCTCTTTTGAAATCGGGAATTGCGTGGTTAATGAATATGAAAAGGTTACCGAAAAGAGGGACTTTTATCCCAAGGACCTGATTTTCCTGGATCATCATGCACTATTCGATTCGATTTCATCCCGAACGGTGGTTATTGCTGATTCATCCTGCCGTGAATGCCGTGAGAAGCATCTGATATACGGACCGGGAATATCCCTGGTAAAGGGAAAATATCAGGTGCTGTTTTTCCTCAGATTTGATCAAATCCGACCGGGGAACGACCTGGCAATTCTGGATATCACTGCCGGCCATGGACAGATTCAGCTGGCACGCAGCGTGATCAATGCGCGGGATGTGACCGGCGGGAGAAATCAGTGTTTTCCATTGAATTTTGAAAATCCGGTAATGAGCGACCATGTAGAATTTCGTTTGTTCTTTTTAGGAAATTCTTCAATCACTTTTGATCATATTTCGCTCCGATAGCCATCGGGATTTATACCTTTGCCGACTCTTTTAAAGCATGAAGATCGGA
>JAQWAJ010000014.1:0-7435 GCA_028707745.1 Bacteroidales bacterium
GTTTTCGTCGGATGAATATTGACATCGATATGAACCGGATCAATATCGATATAGATAAAGTAGGCCGGAACCGCATCTCCCGGAATAAGGCTTTCATAGCATTGAGTTACGGCACGGTGCAGGTATGGATGTTTCATGAACCTGCCGTTCACGAAGAAGAACTGATCTCCGTAGGTTTTACGGGCAAACTCAGGTTTTCCGATATAGCCGCTCACCGACATCATGCTGGTTTCGGTTTTCACGTTCACCAGCTGCGTGGCCATGGTTTTGCCGAACAGATGCTGTATGCGCTCCGGAAGGCGTGCCGCCGGAAGGTTGTACACCTCCGAGTCGTTATGGTTGAGCACAAAGGCGATGTCGTGATGCGCCAATGCAACCCGTTGAAATTCAGTGATGATATGTTTGATTTCCGTGGCGTTGGCCTTCAGAAACTTACGGCGGGCAGGTACATTGAAATAGAGGTTTTTAACCGAGATACTGGTGCCATCAGGGCATGCAACGGGTTCCTGTAACTCGAATTCCGACCCGTTGATCTTAATCCGCGTGCCGGCCTCAGAGCCGGTAGTTTTGGTCTTTAGCTCGATTTGCGCCACAGCGGCAATGGCTGCGAGCGCCTCCCCCCGGAATCCCATGGTCCGGATGGTGTAGAGATCATCGGCCTGGCGGATTTTCGAGGTGGCATGCCTTTCGAAACAGATCCGGGCATCCGTATCTGCCATGCCTGATCCGTTATCAATCACCTGCATGAGCGTTCGTCCGGCATCTTTGATGATTACCTGAATACGGTCGGCACCGGAATCCACGGAATTCTCCATCAATTCCTTCACCGCAGATGCCGGCCGCTGAATAACTTCCCCTGCTGCAATCTGGTTTGCAACCGCATCTGGTAATACCTTAATTAATTCCGCCATCAGAAATTCAGATTATGGCGCTAAAAATACGAAAATGATTTTCCACCGGACCCGATTTTCTGCATCTATATTACTATAAACAAATAACTATGTTGGTACGGACTTTTGCTAGCGCAGTATTTGGAATCTCAGCGAGCACCATTCGCGTGGAGGTCCAGGTAGGCGAGGGGGTTGGCTACTTTCTGGTAGGGTTGCCCGATAACGCCATTCGCGAAAGCCAGCAGCGGATTGTGGCCGCTTTAAGTACGCTGGAATATCGCTGGCCGGGAAAGAGAGTCGTGATCAACTTGGCTCCGGCGGATGAGCGGAAGGAGGGCTCAGCCTACGATCTGCCCCTGGCTATCGGCATTCTGGGGGCTAATGAGAAACTGAAAACCGATGAATTCGACCGTTTTGTGATGATGGGCGAACTGTCGCTGGACGGAGGGCTGCAGCCCGTGACCGGTGTTCTGCCGATGGCGATGAAAGCACAACAGGAAGGATTCCGGGGGATTATCGTTCCGATGGTCAATGCCCGGGAGGCTGCCGTTGTCGAGGGACTCGAGGTATATGGCATGGACACCCTGTCGGATGTGATCGCTTTTTTCACCGGCGGCCCGCGCCCTGAACCCATCCGGATAGATATTGACGCAGAATTCAGCCGCCAGTCAGGGCAGCTGGAACCCGACTTTCAGGATGTCAAGGGGCAGGAAAATGTCAAAAGAGCGCTGGAGGTGGCCGTGGCCGGGGGCCATAATGTGCTGATGGTTGGTCCGCCCGGCGCCGGCAAAACGATGCTGGCGCAACGGCTTCCGGGAATCATGCCTCCGCTGACCCTACGGGAAGCTCTTGAAACCACCCGAATTCATTCGGTTGCAGGGAAACTGGGCACCAACGTTTCGCTGATCACCCGCCGGCCATTCCGGTCGCCTCACCATACGATCAGCGACATCGCCCTCGTTGGCGGGGGATCGGTACCTAAACCGGGGGAAATCTCGCTGGCTCACCACGGGGTGCTTTTCCTGGATGAACTCCCCGAATTTAAAAGATCGGTACTGGAAGTCCTCCGGCAGCCGCTCGAGGATCGCACGATCAATATCTCCAGGGCCCGTTATGCCCTGCAATATCCGGCAAGCTTTATGATGGTGGCCTCGATGAACCCTTGCCCATGCGGCTTTTTCAACCATCCCGATAAAAAATGTACCTGCGGCAATGGCCAGGTGCAGAAATATCTCAGCCGGGTTTCCGGTCCGCTGCTCGATCGGATCGATCTGCATATCGAAGTGGTACCGGTGAGCTTCGACAAGCTGGCTGAACTGCCCCCGGCCGAAACCAGCAGTAATATCCGCGAAAGGATCATCCGGGCCCGCGAAATCCAGACGGAACGATTTAAGGATCTGCCGGGCATCTATTGCAACGCCCAAATGTCCTCCCGGCTGATGAGAAAATATGTCAGAATCGATGAGCCCGGGAGGCTGATCCTGAAGCAGGCCATGGAACGCCTGGGCCTGTCGGCGCGCGCATACGACCGCATTCTGAAAGTCTCACTCACCATCGCCGACCTCGAAGGCAGCCCGGCCATCAGATCCCATCATCTGGCTGAAGCCGTGAACTACAGAACCCTCGACCGGGATATGTGGGGATCCTGATTTTTAGTCTACTTTTGTGGCATTAGTAAAATATAAATCAATGAGAACTGCCAAACTATCTTTTCTGATTCTGATGATTCTCGCCGGCACGGTTCAGGGACTGTTTTCCCAAACCGTTAAGCTGGATTATCAGGAGTTTAATTTACCAAACGGACTGCATGTCATCCTTCATGAGGATCATTCGACGCCGATCGTCACGGTATCGGTGATGTATCATGTGGGCTCCAAAAACGAGCTGACCGGACGAACCGGATTTGCTCACCTTTTCGAACATCTGATGTTCGAGGGAAGTGATAATATCCCGCGCGGGGAGTATACCCGCTTTGTGGAAAAAGCAGGCGGCACGCTGAATGCCAATACGGCTTTCGATCGCACCTACTATTATGAAGTGCTGCCTTCAAATCAAGTGGAAATTGGGCTCTGGCTCGAGTCAGAACGTATGCTCCATGCTAAAATAGACTCTATCGGAATTGCCACCCAAAAGGGCGTGGTTATCGAAGAGATCAAACAGCGCGAAGAAAACCAGCCTTATGGTTCTTTGCTGAGGGAAACTTTCGGGCGGGCCTATACCGTTCACCCCTATCATACCCCGACATTAGGCCGGGCAGATGACCTGAGAGCCTCAACCGATCAGGATGTCCTCAACTTTTATAAAACATTCTATGTGCCGAATAATGCCGTACTCGTTCTGGCCGGCGACATCAATCCGAAATCAGCCAAAAAGCTGGTTAATAAATATTTCGGTGATATCCCGATGGGCGCTCGTCCCATTACCAGACCTCCGCAGAATGAACCGGTAAAAACCGCCGAAATCAGGGATACCGTTTATGACAACATCCAGTTGCCAGCCATTATTCAGGCTTACCATGTTCCGGCCATGGGTACCAGGGATTATTTTGCTGTCAGCATGCTGAATTCGATTCTTTCCGATGGGCAGAGCTCACGGTTCAATAAGGCGCTGGTCGACGAAAAACAATTGTCGATGCAGGCTGTATCATTTCCTTTACCCCTGGAGCATCCCGGTATTACCCTGGCTTTGCTGATCCCGAACATCGGGGTTGATTTAACTACTCTCGAAGCTGCGGCTGATGAGGAGATCTCGAAACTTCAGAATGAGCTGGTCCCGGAAGAGGAGTTCCAGAAACTGAAAAACAAGATCGAAGCAGATATGATCAACCGTCTGTCGGGCATCGAAAGCCGTGCCGAATTGCTGGCCACCGGTTACACCTATTACAATAATACCGGTTCAGTGAATACCGATATCGATAACTACCTGAAAGTCACCCGCGAGGATATTCGCGAAGCCGCCCGGAAATATTTCAGGAAAGACAACCGGGTTGTTCTGTATTATCTGCCGAAAACCAAATAATCACCCATGAAAAACTATAATATGAAACGGATAGCATTTTTTGCAATAGGTATGCTCTTTGCCTGCAACATCCTTCAGGCTCAGGTCGATCGCACGCAGCCTCCAAAACCTGCAAAAGCTCAAAAAATACAATTGGGTGATTATCAGAAGTTTAAATTGAATAATGGACTGACTGTTATCCTGGTTGAGAATCATGAACTGCCAACGGTGACATTCAGCCTTCAGTTGGCCATTGATCCTTTCGTGGAGGGAGATGCAACCGGAACAGCTTCGTTCGCGGGAACGTTGCTTCGCACCGGTACTGCTACCCGGACCAAAGCACAGCTCGACAAAGAAATCGACTTTATCGGTGCATCAATAAATACTTCAGCATCCTCCATTGAAGGTTCCTCCCTGAAAAAGCATCAGGATAAAGTTCTGGAGCTGATGACCGACATCCTTTACCATCCGGTTTTTCCTCAGGACGAATTCGATAAGTTGAAGAAACAAACCCTGTCAGCACTGTCGATGGCCAGTTCCGACCCGTCTTCGATTGTGTCCACCGTATCGAAAGTTTTAAGATATGGCAAGGATCATCCTTATGGAGAACCTACTACCGAAAAGACTGTTGGAAACCTGACTCTCGATGGAGTGAAAGCCTATTATAAGACCTATTTCACCCCTTCGATCGGTTACCTGATCATGATCGGCGATCTCGGTCTGGCCGAGGCTAAAGTGCTTGGTCAGAAATATTTTTCAGTTTGGAAACCGGTACCGGTGACCTTCCCGAAATTCGATGATCCGGCTTCTTTTAAAGGAAACCGGGTGGCTTTTGTCGACAAACCGGGCGCCGTGCAATCGGTGATCGCCGTAACCAGTACCGTAAAACTGAAACATGGCGATCCTGATGAATTGCCGGCTGAGGTGATGAACAATATTCTCGGCGGTGGCGTTTTTTCAGGCCGGCTCATGTTGAATCTCCGCGAAGCCAAAGCCTATACGTATGGTGCAAGATCGAGCCTGAATTCAGATCAGCTGATCGGATTTTTCAATGCCGGTGCACAGGTCCGTAATTCGGTCACTGACAGTGCAATCACACAATTTCTTTATGAGATGAAACGCTTGTGCGATGAACCTGTTTCAGAGGAAGACCTCCGCCTGACCAAAAACGTGATGGCCGGCGAATTCGGACGCGCACTCGAAAGCCCGTCAACACTGGCATCGTTCGCACTGAGCACCGCCCGTTATCATCTGCCTGCCGATTTGTATGCAACTTACCTCGAACGACTCGAAAAAGTCACTGTCGCTGATGTTCAGGCAATGGCAAAGAAATACCTCCGCCCCGATAATTGCATTATACTGGTTGTCGGTAACAAAAACGAAGTGGCTGATAAGCTCAAAGGATTTGCTGAATCAGGGAATGTTGAGTTTTACGACTGGTATGGCGATCCGTTGATCGATACACCCGTCGCTTTGCCCGAAGGTCTGACTGCAGCCAATGTCATCGATCTGTATATACAGGCCGCAGGAGGAAAACAAAAATTATCAGACATCAAACAGATTACCACAAAATCAACCGGATTAATGGACGCCGGCGGCCGGAAACTGGAACTCTCCATGGAGTCAGTCCAGATGGCCCCCGATAAGTCGTATCAGTTGATTAAAATGGGGAGTATGCTCATCACCAAACAGGTGTGCAATGAAAAGGAAGGCTGGATAGAATCGATGGCCGGAAACCAGGAGTTCAAGGATAAGGATCTGGCAATCATGAAAGATGCCGCCCGGATTTGCCCTGAGCTTTCCTATTTCACGGATGGCTTTAAAACGATTCTGGAGGGTATCGAAACCATCGGTGGTGAAAAAGCTTACAGGCTCAGTGTTACTTACCCTTCAGGCACAACGGATGTCGAATATTATGCGATCGCTACAGGCTTGAAAATCCGTAAAATCAGTAAGTCTGAAAACGCTGGTCAAATGGTTGAAAGTATCACCGATTATGGGGATTACCGGGAAATCAACGGTGTGAAATTCCCGTTCAGCCTGAAAGAGCAGGCAGGTGGGCAAATTATTGATATAAAAGTGGATCAGATTGATTTGGAGACTGTACCGGACCTTAAACTTTTTAAAAGGTAGGTTAACTTTGGTTTTTCAATTCACATCAGTACATTTGGGGTCGTTTAAAAAAATATTTATTCATGAAGAAACAACTTAAACTAATTCTGGCAATGTTACTTCTGCTGCCGGCTTCTGTCTTTGCCGGTGATGCAGATTTAGTTATTCCGGATCTGAAGACTGCCTCCTTCTTTAATGGGGCCTTGACAGGGTGGGACATCCTGTTTTATGGCCTCGTCATCGTATTGGTAGGCCTTTATTTCGGATTTATGCAGTTCAGGAGCATCAATAAGATGCCCTCTCATAAGTCTATGCTCGATGTATCAGAAACTATCTACAAAACGTGTAAAACCTATCTGCTTCAGCAGGGTCGTTTTCTTGCGATTCTGTTTGTAATCATAGCAGTGATCATGGCTTACTACTTCCTGGCACTGAGCGGGATGAATGTTGGTAAGGTTGCCATGATTTTAGGCTGGTCGGTTCTCGGAGTTCTGGGTTCATACAGTGTTGCCTGGTTCGGAATCCGTATCAATACCCTGGCAAATGCACGCACTTCCTTCGCATCACTGCGTGGAAAACCTTGGGACGTGGTTGCTATCCCTCTTAAATCAGGTATGAGCATCGGACTGATGTTGGTCAGTGTTGAGCTGCTCATGATGATTGCCATTCTGTTGTTTGTTCCCGGTGACGCAGCCGGTGCTTGCTTCCTTGGTTTTGCCATTGGTGAATCTTTAGGTGCCAGTGCACTGCGTATCGCAGGGGGTATCTTCACTAAAATCGCTGACATCGGCGCTGACCTGATGAAAATCGTTTTCAATCTTCCTGAAGACGACCCGCGTAACCCTGGTGTAATCGCTGACTGTACCGGTGACAATGCTGGTGATAGCGTTGGCCCGACCGCTGATGGTTTTGAAACTTACGGTGTTACCGGTGTTGCGCTGGTTTCATTTATCGTTCTGGCCATGCATGTTGAATTCCAGGCTTCCCTCATCGTATGGATTTTTGCTATGCGCCTCCTGATGATGGTTACTTCAATGCTTTCTTATGGCATCAACCATGCTTTCAACAGTAAAAAATACAGCAATTCAAAAGAATTCGATTTTGAGAACCCGCTGTCATCGCTGATCTGGATCACTTCAGTATTGTCAGTGGTCATGACCTACCTCGTTAGCTGGATGTTGCTGGGTACCGTCCTCGAAGCTGGCCTCTGGTGGAAACTGGCAACCATTATCAGTTGCGGTACCGCTGCTGCTGCTATCATCCCTGAACTGACCAAAGCTTTTACCAGCTCCAAGTCAAGACACGTACAGGAAATTGTTACCGCATCCCGCGAAGGTGGTCCTTCTCTGAATATCCTCTCCGGTCTGGTTGCCGGTAACTTCTCCGCCTTCTGGAAAGGAATGGTTATGATGGGCCTCATGTTTATCGCTTTCCTG
>JAQWAJ010000014.1:7445-12788 GCA_028707745.1 Bacteroidales bacterium
GATTCGATCATGACTTACCCAAGTATCTTCGCTTTCGGTTTGGTTGCTTTCGGTATGCTCGGACTCGGACCTGTCACCATTGCTGTCGACAGCTACGGACCGGTCACCGACAACGCTCAGTCTGTTTTTGAACTCTCGCAGATCGAACAGATTCCGGGTATTCATGAAGAAGTAAAAAAAGACTTCGGATTTGATCCGAACTTCGAAGAAGGTAAACATTATCTGGAAGCTAATGACTCTGCAGGTAATACGTTTAAAGCCACTGCAAAACCGGTACTGATCGGTACTGCCGTTATCGGCGCTACCTGTATGATCTTCAGTATTATCCTGATCCTGAATAAGGTAGGTATGCTGGCTATCAGTCTGACCGATGCTCCTGTTATCCTCGGATTTATTGCCGGTGGCGCTGTAATCTATTGGTTTACCGGCGCTTCTATCCAGGCTGTAACAACCGGTGCCCATCGTGCTGTTGAGTTTATCAAGAAGTCCATTAATCTGGATAAGAAAAAAGCGGATATCAATGACTCGATTGCCGTGGTGAAAATCTGCACCATCTATGCTCAAAAAGGGATGTGGAACATTTTTATCGTTCTTTTCTGCATTACCATGGCTTTTGCATTCTTCAGCCCGAACTTCTTTGTGGCTTATCTGATTTCCATTGCCGTATTCGGACTGTTCCAGGCTATGTTCATGGCTAACGCCGGCGGTGCCTGGGATAATGCTAAAAAAGTGGTGGAAGTGGATCTGAAAGAAAAAGGAACCCCGCTGCACGAAGCTTGCGTAGTTGGTGATACGGTTGGTGACCCTTATAAAGACACCTCTTCAGTTGCTCTGAATCCGATCATTAAGTTCTCTACTTTGTTCGGATTGCTGGCTGCTGAAATCTCTATCATGATGACGCTGAAAGCACAGGAAACCGGTGGAACCAATCTGGCTCCATATATCGGCGGAGTATTCTTTGTAGTGGCTCTGGTATTTGTTTACCGCTCATTCTACAATATGAGAATCAAACAGAACTAAACGAAACATTCGGGTGGATAGATCAAGATCTGTCAATACCCTGTTTTCGATATCATATACAAAGAGGCGGACCATGGTTCGCCTCTTTGTATTTTATCAGATTACCGTTAAATGTGTTTCAGTTCCAGCTTTTCGCCGTCGAATACCGCATAGCTGAAGTGATTCAGCCAATCACCAAGAATGATGAGCCGGGTATAATCGTTGAACGGATAGTCAACCGGGCAGTGGCGATGCCCGAAAATCAGATAGTCATATCCCTGGTTTTCGAGATGTTTGCGTGAGTATTGAATGAGCGGTTCCTCCTCACCTTTGAACGGATCTTCTCCATGCAGGATCCGGCTGTGCCTCGACCACCGCCGGGCGAACCAGAACGCGAAGTTCGGATGAAGGCGGGTAAAGGCCCACTGGAGAAACGGGTTGGTGAATATCTGCTTGAGTATTCTGAAACTATGATTGTTTTCATCCATTTCATCCCCATGCGCCAGAAAGAAATGCTTACCCATTAAGGTCATGGCCGTCGCGTTAAGGTACAACGTAATGCCAGTCTCCTCTGTCAGGTAATCAAACATCCAGATATCGTGGTTTCCGGTAAAATAGTGCAGGTGCACTCCGCGGTCCGACAGCTCAGCCATCTTTCCGGTAATGCGCGAAAATCCCCTGGGAACCACACTCTTATATTCAAACCAGAAGTCAAAAAGGTCCCCCATGAAGAATATATCGGAGGCTGAATCTTTGATCTGATCCAAAAAAGCAACCATCATCTTTTCGCGTTTCAGGCTACTGGCATAGTCGGGCGCCCCGAAATGGGCATCCGAAAAGAAGTATATCGACCCCTGTTTTTCCAAATTTAGTGTAGTATTTTCGATAGTTCTTCGGCAAGAGTGGTTCCCCGGAGGTTGGTCGCGATAACTTTTCCCTTTGCGTCGAGCAGAAAATTTGCCGGAATGGATTCTATCCCATACTGGCGCACAACCGGTGAGCTCCAGAATTTCAAGTCACTCACCTGGATCCAGTTCAGTTCATCCTGCTTGATGGCAGCTTCCCATTCCTCCTTTTTCCGGTCTAGAGAGACCTGATAGATTTCAAACCCTTTGCCATGATACTTTTTATAGGCTGTAACCAGCCCGGGGTTCTCCCGCCTGCAGGGCGTGCACCACCCGGCCCAGAAATCCAGCAGTACTATTTTTCCTCTCAGCGAAGAGAGGGTCCTGGTCTTACCAGCCGGGTCGGGCAAGGCAATTTCGGGGGCATCAGAACCAACGGCAATAACCGATTGTGCATCAGGCTCCAATGGTTTCTGTTTGTGTATCATCTCAACGTATCTGTGCAAATTCCTGAATAAGGGAGCATTAGGATATTTTTTTGAAAGAGAGGCATCAACCTTTTCAAACAGGTCGAAATCTTTGCTCCCATTTAATACCGACTGGTGCCCGACCTGATGCGAAAGCGCCAACAGGCAGGCAGGTTCGTCCTTATTCCGGTCAATGAACGACCTGACAAAAGTCCGTTGCTGATCAATCAGTTTCCCAAATTCGTTTTGTATCCAGGTATCAATCTGGGCATCATTTCCCCGTCCCTTGATTTCCTGATACTGTTTACCTAACGAATCCATGGTTATGGAGGCCCTGAGCAGTTCCCTGCTCAGTTCCATGATCAGTTCCGATTGATGTGACCCGGTAATATTAAGGGTTTTAATGATTTTCCCTTTCTCGGCCGTCACCTTGATCTTCTCCCCGTTCATCACCATCAGGGTAAAATATTCATTCTGACTATTCTTGATGACCAGCAGCCTGGGGTTGGATGCCGTATCCGAGTAGCTGAACGATCCGTCACCACTGGTCACAAGTGTCGATCGAAACTCCATGGATTTATCCGTCAGTTCTTCAATGACCAGTGAGTCTTTTACAGATCCCGAGATTTTTCCGTTTATCGTGAAATCGGCCTGTTTCCCACACCCGGCCAGAATCAATACCCCTGCTGCAACTAATCTGATCGTTTTCAAGTGAATCTGAATTAATGATTAAACGTTCAAATGTATCGAAAATTTTTACTTTTGCTGAAATTTCAGCCACGTGCAAGTTCATACTTCTCCCGGGTCAATCCATCTCATTCGGCCATCGATCTCAATCGGGATTTTCGACGGAGTGCACCGGGGACATCAAAACCTGATTGCCAGAGTCAGGGAAGAGGCTGAATCTTCAAATGCTGAATCCCTGATTATCACATTTTGGCCACATCCGAGAACTGTTACCGGAAAAGCCGATTCCGAATTCAGGTTGCTGACAACTCTTGAAGAGAAGATGGAAATGCTGGAGAACTGTAAAGTTGATCATCTTTTGGTTGTTCCTTTCACGGCTGACTTTGCCCGGCTATCTGCCCGGCAGTTTCTGGATGATTTTCTTGACCGGTTTATCCGGCCGGGTGCAATGGTGGTCGGTGATGATCCCCGGTTTGGCGCCGGGGGTTCAGGAAACCTTGAACTTCTAAGAAGCTACGGTAGAAATCATGGGTTTGAAGTTGTTCAGCTGGATACTCATATCGAAAACGAGGAGAGAATCAGTTCAACGCTGATCCGCCGCCGGTTGCTGTCAGGAGATCTGAGCTCAGCAAATCATCTGCTCGGATATCCCTATTTCATTACCGGCAGGGTGGTCAGGGGAAACAGAATCGGAAGCGCCATCGGGTATCCGACGGCTAACATCGAATGCACTGAGGAATTCAAACAAATTCCCTGTGATGGTGTTTATGCTGTAACAGTTGAATGGAAAGGCGGGATCTATAAGGGTATGCTAAACATAGGCACCCGGCCGACCATCACTGAGGATTCACGAAGGTCTGTCGAGGTCCATCTGTTTAACGAGATGGCTGATATGTATGACGAAACACTCCGGGTACGGTTTATGAAGCGGTTGCGTAATGAATTGAAATTCAATAACCTTGATGAGCTCAAGGCGCAGCTGGCTCTGGATAAGGAGGCTTCATTGAAAGTGTTGGAAAATATTAACTAGCTGATATAATATAATATGGACTCAAAAAACGTACAGTTTTCGGATTACAAAGTGGCCGACATGGCACTGGCCGGGTGGGGCAGAAAAGAGATCGTGCTGGCTGAAGCTGAAATGCCAGGACTCATGTCATTACGAAAAAAGTATGGTGCATCGAAACCGCTGACCGGCGCGCGTATCACCGGATCTTTACATATGACCATTCAAACAGCCGTGCTGATTGAAACGCTCGTTGAGCTGGGCGCTCAGGTGAGATGGGCTTCGTGCAACATCTTTTCCACTCAGGACCATGCGGCTGCGGCCATTGCTGCTGCCGGTGTTCCCGTATTCGCCTGGAAAGGAGAAACACTCGAAGATTATTGGAGGTGTACGCTGCAGGCTTTGTCATTTCCCGGTGGAAAGGGACCGAACCTCATCGTGGATGACGGCGGAGATGCAACCATCATGGTGCACAAGGGCGTGGAGATTGAAACGCAAGGCTTCCATTTCGATGAGTCGTCAGAACAACAGGAAGATTTCAGAACCCTGATGAAATGTCTGAAGGCAACCCTTGAAACAGAACCCGGAAAATGGACCCGCATGATCAAAGAGATCCGTGGCGTATCCGAAGAAACCACAACAGGAGTACACAGGCTCTACCAGATGCTCGACGAAGGCAAGCTCCTGTTTCCGGCCATCAATGTCAATGATTCGGTGACAAAATCGAAATTTGACAATCTCTACGGATGCCGTGAGTCGCTGGCCGATGGGATCAAGAGAGCTACGGATATCATGCTTGCCGGAAAAGTGGTCGTTGTATGCGGTTACGGGGATGTCGGCAAAGGATGTGCCCGCTCCATGCGAAGCTACGGAGCCCGGGTTATCATTACCGAGATCGATCCGATCTGCGCACTGCAGGCCGCCATGGAGGGATTCGAGGTTAAGACGGTTGAAGATTCACTCGACGAAGGCGATATCTATGTGACCACTACCGGTAATCTCGATATTATCCGGTATGACCACATGCTGAAGATGAAGGATAAGACAATCGTTTGTAACATAGGCCATTTCGATAACGAGATTCAGGTTACAAAACTGGAGACGGACAAGGGCATCCAAAAGATTAATATTAAACCACAGGTTGATGAATATGTGTTCCCCGACGGACATTCCATCATTTTACTGGCAGAGGGCCGTTTAGTTAACCTGGGCTGCGCAACCGGTCATCCGAGTTTTGTGATGAGCAATTCATTCACCAACCAGACACTGGCACAAATGGAGCTCTGGCAGAAAGAGTTTGAACTCGGGGTGTATCGCCTTCCCAAACACCTGGATGAAG
>JAQWAJ010000364.1 GCA_028707745.1 Bacteroidales bacterium
GGCGATGAATAATCACTGGGGTACTAATTACCGCCAGTATCAGGAGGGTCCGGTGATGTTCCGGTATATTCTGCGGCCACACCAGACATTTAATGCGACCGAAGCCTCCCGGTTTGCCACCGGTTTCAGTCAGCCGCTGGTCATCAGGCCCGCCTCAGGCGAAAAATACAGTGCCCCGTTTACGATCGACAGCAAATCGGTCAACGTCATTGCCTTTAAACCGGCTGATGATGGTGATGGTTTCATGGCCACCCTGTACAATCCGGAAAAGACAACCGCGAAGTTCACGATTAAACCGGTTTCCGGCGGCAAGGTATTCATGAGCAATACCGGCGAAAACAAGCTGGGCGAGTTGCCTGAAACGGTCGAACTGGCCGGACAAGAAGTAATGATAGTCAGATTCTGATATTAATTCATCTGATACAACAAAAGCCCCGGACTGATATCCGGGGCTTTTTTATAATATTATGGCGATCAGTATCTTACGATCCACACAAATCCTTGTACTGATCAAAGAACCCGGAGAGCTGACTCATGATCAGGCTGACACCCCCTTCAACATTTGATTCGACATTCAGGGGTATAACCGGATCATGCAGCGAGAGGCGTAGCAGGAACCAGCCGTTACCATTTTCAGGATTACAGGAGACCCTGATCCCTTCATGATTCTCCGGAACGATATGCCATCCGCTGATTTTTTGTACAAATTCACGCAGGTCACTGATTACCTGGTTGCCATAGGATTTGAAATCCGGGTGTAAAATTTTCAGCCGGAACTCCTCGCTCTCGGCAGGCATAGTCATACGGTCGGTCAGATTCCGGTAGCTTTTTCCCTCCATCCGTAACCGGGCTGCCTTGATCAGGATTTTGGTCATCAGATAGGCACCGTCGTCGAGGAAAAAATTCTCTTTCAGGGCGGCATGGCCGCTGGTTTCAATAGCCAGCCACGATTCACGGCCCTCCTGGTTCAGGCGGATTGCCTCATTAATCACGTTTTTATACCCTCGTTTAAACCGGTGGTGTATTCCTTTCAGATCCTGATTGATAAACGTGGCCAGACCATCTGAGGTGATCGAGTCGGTAACGATGACCGTACCGGGATGTTCTTCCAGTATAATACCGGATATCAAAGCGATCAGCAAATTACGATTTAAAAGTAAACCCGATTGGTCAACGGCAGCGGCACGATCCACATCGGTATCAAAAATAATTCCGATATCGGCATGATTTTCCAGTACAGCTTGCTGAACAGACATCATAGCGGTACCATCCTCGGGGTTGGGAACATGATTCGGAAAATTTCCGTCAGGATCGAGGAACTGGCTCCCGGCAGTGTTTGCGCCCAGTGGCTGGAGTACCCGATCCACAAAGAATCCTCCGGATCCGTTCCCGGCGTCTACCACAATGTGGAAGCCCAGCAGCGGTTGATTATAATGATCGGGATGTTGAACTCCTTTACGAATTGAATCACATAGAAAATCAGAATATTTTCCGATCAGGTCAAACGAATACTCGCGGCCAGGTATGGCAGCAGGCGCCTCTTCAATAGTTCCTGCTTTATCCAGAATTGAGGCAATATCAGGTTTATCGAGACCCCCATCGCGGGTAAAAAACTTCACCCCGTTACGGTTGAAAGGCAAGTGGCTGGCCGTCAGCATCACGGCTCCATCATAATGAGTCTCCTCAAAAACGGTCGACATAAACATGGCCGGTGTAGAGGAGAGTCCGCAATCGACGGTATCCGCACCTGATTCAAGCACTCCCCTGGCAAATGCCTTCATCAGGTCGGGACCAGTGATTCTGGAATCCCGACCGATGGAGACTTTCAGGTGTTCAGGGCGGCATTGCTTGTATTCAGAAAGCCATGAAACAAAAGCTCTTGCAATTTTTTCTACTATTTCAGGTGAAAGGTTAACCTGTTCACCAGGGATCCCGGGGGATGCTACACCCCGTATATCAGATCCGTTTTGTAATGATTTCAGATTGATTGGCATAAATTAAAAAGTTTCCAGCAGGTACTTTTCTGCCTCATTGTTCCACAATCCATTGTGCTTTTGCACCAGGCGGCCGAGTTCGCCGAACCTCCCATCATCTTTACCTTTCGCGGCAAAATCAGTAATTGCGGTGAGTTCCATGCTGATATTCGTATAGATCAGTTTTTTTCCACCCGGGATTTCAGGAAGATGAAGGGTTGTCGGGATTACCGCATCCAGTCCGCCGATATGAGTGATCATCACGGAAGGGTTGATCGCGCCGAGGGCCATCAGCCGCAACGATTCGATCATATCATCCGTGTTGCCGCCGCTGGTACCAACTACGTGGGTAGAAGCGTAATGTACATTATAGAAATTAAACTCCGCTTTGAATTCGGGATTGGTTGGTCCGGCAAAGAAATTCAGACATCCGTCGCGCCCCAGTATACGGTCGGCCTGTTCGGCCACCGCTTTAACCGGAGCAAACACAAAAACATCGTCGTATCCTTTACCGTTGGTCAGAGAGAGCAAAAAAGCATCAGAATCGGCCATATCCCGGGTATTGACAAAGTGCAGGGTAACCCCGCACAGGGCTGCTCCTGCCACCGGGAAAAGGGATTCGGCCCTTTTCAGCCGGTCTCCGTCGGTATCCGTAACTACGAGTAAACCCGGACGCCGGTTGCCATGGAGTGCGTAATCGATTGCACCCAGTCCCATGGCTCCGCCACCTGCGAGGATGGCCATGTTCCCGCCCTCGATGACGCCCATATGGTGCACATAAGAGCCAGAAACTGTATGATAATTGGCCGCGAAGGCGCCGACAATGCAAGACATCGGTTCAGACAGGGAAGCCATGAAATATCCTTCGCCCGAATATTCCAGCAGACAATTCATTTCCATCACTTCGTTCGGGATCACCACATAGGTTGCATCACCACCGATAAAACGGTATGAATACCCCGGAGCATCCAGGCTACCCTTGTAGTTCATGGCCGGCTGAATCGAAAATTTTTTACCCTTATGGAATTTACCTTTCCATTTAGCTCCCACCTCCATGATCTCGCCGCAGAACTCATGACCGATGATGGTCGGATT
>JAQWAJ010000015.1 GCA_028707745.1 Bacteroidales bacterium
GTAGGCAACGAATTGGTTCTGCAAATGCTCAGAACCCACCAGCACTTTTTTTAAGAACGCAATTTTTTTATCGTCACTTATTGAATCAAAGAGTTTTTCGTATTCAACCATAGCATAAGGAACTGGGTTATAAACCTTCGTGAAAATACTAATTACCTTTTATTTGATTCCATTTTAGCTGTGCACCTGTGAACTTACTGATTATTTCCCGTTTGAAACGTCTATCGACTCCCCGATCGGTTTATCGGCAATCAGCCTGCCATTTTCATAAACCAGAAAATTCCGGCTGTTGATCTGTATGGTAAAGGCATTCCCCATAAACCTGAAATCGCGAAGGGTAGTTATCCCTAACCCTTCATGGGTATTCGGTTTGATGGTCAGTACCCGGTTATCGATGCTGATTCCAAAAGTGCCGAAAATAATGGCCTCCATACCCGCACCGGCAGATATCTCCACCGGCATGGAGGAGCGGTCCTGAATCGGAAAATCGGTTCTCGGATTTTGGGGCAGATAGGGGAAATATTCGATATAGCCTATATGCCTCCTGAGCAGATCCCAGCCCAATTCGGGAAATCCCTGCTTGTAAAGATTCCGTGCAATCCTGCCCGGCATGCCGGCATACTGACCGCCTCCACCCCAGTCGGAATCGATGAGATCCCAGTGCACGCTGTCCTTCCGGGCAATGGAATAAATACCGAATTTGCCCAGGAATTCACCCTCCCGCAAATGACTCACCAGCTGATTAACCTGAGTTCCGGAAAGATAATTGGTTCCAAGAGCATCAAACAGATGATCGGTCCAGATATCCTGCCGCGTATTATCGGGATAAACATTACTGAACCACCCGGATTCCGCGTTCCACATGCGCTCATTCATCAGGGCCTTCAACTTATCGGCTGCACGTAAATAGGCGTCTTTGTGGGTATCCTTTAAAACACCGGCCCATTCCGACATGCGGTACAGCAGGTGAACGGTCAGTACATTAACAATCGGGACCGCATGATTGTACCCATCGGTCCGTATTTCGATGATTTTCTGGGTATCATACCCGACGTCCATCAGTCCATCCTTATTGGTATAGTGTGTTTGAAGCTCTTCAACCCATCGCTGCATCCCCTGCCAAACCGTGGCATCCCCGGCCATTGCGCTGAAAATGCTGTAATCACCGGTATGCCTGAGGTAGGCTTCAATCATACTCTGAAGTGCAAAGGGTTCCTGGATGTACAGGTTGTCCCAGTATGCACCTTTCCAGCTCACATAAGTCTTTTTCATCTTCACCTCCCTAAAATCAGTGAGGATGGCTTCTTTCAGACTTTGTGGCTCCAACATAGCCAGAATATCCGATGAATAAGAGGTGTCCCAGCTGATGGTGAAGGGCCAGAAACCCACGGCCCAGAAGGGGTTGATGATGTATTTCGGATTCTCATATCTGCTCATGAGGACCGATAGCAGACAGCGGTAGTAGTATTCCTGAAGCCGGGTATTGGTGCTTTCCAGTTTAGGGAGTTTGTCATAAGCCCATTTCAGCTTATCCCGGGTAACCTGATTTGCCTTTTGCATCCGCTCCTTAATATCCTTCTGATACAAAGCAGGCGCCACCTGTCCGGCTGCATAAAAACGGACAGCGAAATGAACCGTAACATACTGATCCGGGGCCAAAGTCAGCTCAAAACCCTTATTGCTGATTGTTTCGATGTCGGACGATACCCGGGCCGTAACCTGATCACTGCCCAGGGTGAAGGCATCGATCTGGCGGGCCTCTTCAGATCCCTTTAAGCCGTCGTACAGCATGCGGGACGCGATCTGTTGCGGGATCAGGGTAAGATTCAGCGGTTTTTTGTCCCTGTTACGGAACGTAATTTTGAGGTAAACCTCATCAGTGTCATAAGAGACTCTGGTACAGGTTTTTATTGAAAAGGTGAGCCATTTACCATCAAGCTCCTTATGAAAAGTGCCCGACCGGTAATAGGCATTGGGCTCCCAGGTTTCATCCTGGGTAACCATCAGGTAAGGCGTGTTGGGCCTGAAATTACAGCCCAGCGGATCGTCTCCTTTGCCTTCATTATTCCATTTATCCCAGATGGCCGGAACATCGTCGCGTACGGTTATCCCGGTGTTCCTGTCGTAAAAATTCAGATTAAAAGTATAGTTGGGAGCCGTGATTGGCAGAAACTGGAAGTTGGTAAAACAGGTCATGCTGTATTGCCGCGGATTCACAAATCCACGGTAGTTAATGAGCATAACCTGATAATCGTCGAACCGCATCTGTGAACGGTCCATTTTATAAAATCCGGGATCTGCCGGAGTCGGGGTTTGCTGGGCCCGGATACCTGAACACAGGCCGGCAATCTGGCAAGCCAGTAGGAGGAGGATCGTCTTTTTCATGTCCAAATTTAGCAGAAAAAGCTATTGTGTTACCCTAACAACTTTAGTAACTTACCGCAAATTTAACCTACTCCCCATGAGCAGATCTTTTTGCAGTCCGAACAGGATGCTCTCCAGGATCATAATATGCTTCCTGGTGTTTTTACTAGCCCAACATCCGGCCAAATCTCAGATCGAATTAATTACCTGTCCCGATCACGGCTCCGCACGCAGTGGCACTACTTCATCCGTTTTTTACGAATTCCAGGGAAGGGTATTTTTCAATACGGTTGATCAGATGGGGTATGCCCTGTATAGTACCGATGGCACTCCGGCCGGTACGGTATGCCTCACCCGCGATATTACTGCGATGTCATTCACCTCCTGCGGCGATTGGCTGTACATTTACGGCTCAAAACCGCAATTTGCAAAAACCGATTTCAATCCGTGGTGTAAATTTGCCATCTGGCGGATGAAAGCCGACGGCACCGAACGGAAAAAACTGGTGGACCTGTACAAGCCTTACAGCATGTCACCGCATGAGTTTTATCTCTGGTCGGCAAATGACAAGATTTATTACAGCTGGCGCGGAGGCCTCTCCTGGATCGACAACAACACCGGCCTGGCAACCAAATATTATCAGGGATTAGCAGAAGCCAGCGATCATTTGGAAGATTACAACATTGTCAATGTTGCCCAATCCGTTAACGGACTGTTTTTTATGGAGACAAGCTCCAAAAAAGAGAACTTCTATTTCACCGATCTGATCAGCCATACCACGGTACCACTGGCCCTTATAAAGGCCAATGGATCATCGTATCCAATAGACAATATGAAGATTTTCAACAATAGGTGTTATGTTCTTCATGTGGCCGACTCATTGCAATTATGGGAAAGTGACGGGACAAAAAATGGCACCAGGTTAATCTGGCAGAATAAAACCGTTCTTCTGGAAGGAAGCGGCACTCCGTTTTTTTCGGCATTCATCGAATTTCAGGGAAAGCTCATATTTGATTTACCCGAAACAGACGGTGTTACCTCCTGGCATGCCCTTTACTCATTCGATGGCAATCAGGTTCAACTCGTTCACAAGCACCCGGAAAACGGGCAAAATCTGGCGTTCGTCAAAAGTCCGGATGCCCTCACCGTGTTCGTTACAACCAGCTACACTAACGGAACCAATGAAATCTGGCAGCTCGACTCATCCGGGTACCACCAGGTTACAACCATGACTTTCCCGAATAACTATCGGACATATGGATACTGGAAGGACAACCTCATCATTTTCGATGCTCAGGATTCCATGCGGTTTCTGGATGACAAAACCATGGATATCAAATATACACTCAAAATAAAGGCATCAACCCTTCATGTAACCACCAAGGGTATCTATTTTAATAAAATGGCTGGCAGTTCAGCCGGTGATCCCTGTTTCATGCAATTGTCCCCACTATCAGTGACCCCTCTGAAACAGTTAATCTGTAACTATCCGAATGCCACCATCGAAGATTTGTTTCCGCTTGGCGACCAGCTCTATTTCAGGGCCAACAGTGACTCTACCGGGGAGGAGCTTTGGACCACCGGAGGAAATCCGGCAAGTACGCATCTGGTTAAAGAAATCAATACCGCAATCGGCAACAACTCCAACCGCAGCACGAACCCCACAGCCTTTAAGGAATTCCGGAATCAATTGCTGTTCACGGCAACCGGTTTTTCAGTTGACGACATGGATTCGCAGGAATTCACGGGCCTGTGGATGACGGATGGATCCGATACCGGAACCGTAAAGCTCGAAGAACTGATGATTAATGAAGATCCCCCTGCTAATACCAAGGTGATATTTAATGATCGGATCTGGTTTATCGCGAAAAGCAAAGTCAATGGGGACGAATGGCGATTGTGGGTTTCCGATGGGCAGCCCGGCGGAGCCCGGATCTTTGAAACGGACTGCCGGGGCCGGAATTTTAAAAATCCTTATGGGTTGACCGTTACTGACAACCTGCTCTATTTTTATGCATTTGACGACCTGGGCTCCTTAGATTTATGGGCAACCGACGGATCTGAGGCAGGTACCCGGAGCATCAACAACCTGATCGGGAATCCGAATTGCTATAACAGCATTTATAACAAACCCCAGATCTGTGCTGGAGGAAACCGGCTCTACTTTACCCTCGATACCGTGATCAATCATACCGGGGGATCATCTTCAACAGTGCGTGAAGTATGGGTTACTGACGGTACACAATCAGGAACCCAGTGCCTGGCTAATTACAACAACGACTATTCCAAAGATCTGTATATCAATTTCCTTGGCACCCATAAGGGAAATCTGGTATTCACCTACCCCACGCCACAGGATGGATTTGAACTTTGGTATTCTGAAGGCGAACGTTCCTCCACCCGCCGGTTAACGGGGTTTCATGATACCGAAATCAATCCTGAAAAGTCATTTTCGGGGTTGGCTTCTCTGGGCGATTATTTCTTTTTCACCGGATATACTGAAGAGAACGGCCTCGAGCTTTATCGATCCGATGGAACACCCGAAGGCACTGAAATTTTCATTGAACTGGCACATGGACAAAAGAGTACACGGCCACATGATCTGGCCGTGATTGGTGATAAGCTGCTCTTCTTTTGCGCCGGTGATGACGTGTCCGATCCTTTGTGGATCACCGACGGCACCCTTGAGGGTACGGAGCCACTGCCCTGGAACGATCACCAGCTCTGCAACATACACAGTGTCCGTTTCTGGCAGCATGCGATCTATTTCGTTGCCAGCCATCCTGAAACCGGCGAAGGTCTGTACCGGTACGAACTACCCGGCACTCTTGGAACCGGACCTGTTATTACCGGCAGCAAGAACAATGACATCCGGGTTTATCCCAATCCAACCGCAGATTTCATCAACATCGAACTTCGAGACGATTGCCGGCTCCCGGTGACCTTCAGTCTGATCAACGCCACCGGCAGCCTGGTGAAACAATTCACTGTTAAAACAAAACAGTCTGCCATACCGGTAAACGACCTGCCTGCAGGGATATATCTGTTAAAAATCGGAGAAATGAAGCAAACGATTATTAAGGAGTAAAAAATTCGCAACAGAAAATTTTAAATATTGATCTGGTGTCTCTTCCCGATTGAAACAACTTGATTTTCCGGGATTTCAGCCATAGCTGCGAACTCGGGCCATCTATGAATCGCTTCGAGGGTTTGCTCAATGATTGCTTTTGATTTCTTGATATTCATTCCTTCAGCCACGGTTAACAAATCCTCACGGGTAATTCCGGTCCGCTTGTTATGGATAGAAAGCTGGTGTTGCGACAGATACTTGTGCGATGGGTGGTAAGCATAAGTCACATCATAAGCCGGGGAAAGGCTCCATTGACCGGATGGGTTCATCAAAAATGAAATATTCTTGGTGTGATCATCATTATTAATTCCGATGACATTAAAAACCATTCTGCGGTATAGCTGTTCATAAGCCGGATACGGCAACCTCAGACTGCGCATACTCTGGAAAGCCTGCTCATAACTATAAGCCAAAGGATTATTATAATCAAAGTGGCTCAGTCCACATAGCGTTACCATGTGTAATTTTGATTCATGATCGGGTCTGTCGAATCGGCGGGTCATAAAATGAGCCCTTCCATTTTCCTCCAGCAACCGGCATTCGGTCATTTCAATTCCGCAATCCACAGCCATCTTATGATAGGCATATTCAATACGACCGTATCCCTTTGGATCGCCAAGTTGTTGATCAGTAACTCCATCCAGTTTGATCAGCCAATGCTCATAACCTTCGGGAGCATCCAGCTGTCCGGATTTAACTTTTCCCTGTTTATTTATAGCAATCACGGCTTTAGCTCTGGCGCCACCTGCTGAGGTACCTACCCTGATAATATCGAGCATTGCCCGTCTATCGTCATCAGAAAGACGGGTATTCAAATCCTCTTTTCGGTTAATGGCTTTTTGTGCCAGATCAACTAATTCCGAAACTTCAAGATTTTGAGAAGTTCCCGGCTCGATGCGGGTAGCCGGACGGAATTCCAGGGCACCCATTCCGCGCCTTCCCATGTAACAAAGCATTTCAACAGGATTCATGCTGTTTTGTGCACGACCCTGAATGGCCAGCCACGTATTAATCAATTGATGTCCGAATTTATCCGGTAAACAATCGGCCAGCAATCCGGGCAGCCCATAAAATGTTTCCTGCGGTAATCCACGGAAGCTGAAGATACGCCCCCGTCGGGCTTCGTTTAACGACATAGTTAACGGAGCAATATCCCATTCGTTACGCAGGAATCCAGGCTCAAACTCGAAACTGGCTACCGCTGACTCTTTATCCCAAAGTACTGCACCAACGTATTTACCCCATAAATAAATCCTTGCAATTGTTACCATCCTCTTCCCTCCTAAATATGATCTGAAGTTGAACCAGAAGCCCGTAACCGGCCTTTGGCTGTGAGTTTTGCTACCAATAACGGACTGAGTGTTGCCTTAACTTCCCAGGGATCCAGCAGATGCAATTGCTGCAAAGCTCTGAGCACCTGTATAACGGTCAGCAACTCAACCGCAGATCTGCCTGTCTCCATCTTACTGATTGCAGAACGTGAAAGGCCGGCTTTCACGGCTAACTGCTCCTGCGTTATGTTCTGTTGCAACCGGACTTGTTTGAGGATACCGCATAGTTCTTTTACTATTGCAAGATCACTCATGCTGTACCAATCAGGAGAAGGAGTATGTGTTTCCATAACAACCTATTTGTTATTTTTGATTATTATAAGCATCATAAACAATTATTATATTCATTTATGAAGTCGTTAGAATGCAATATTAAGAAAATTATTTAAATACATCAGTAACTATAGAACGATTCGACGGATGATCCATTCCGACTTCCAGTGTTTGCAGACAAGATTTCCGGAGTGCCATCGGTGACAAATACCGAAGAGCCCACCTCGTCCTTTCAGGGTAATATCATTCAATCCATCACTTTGATCAGGCTCCGGTCCAGTAAGATTCTCCTTTTTTGCCTCGATTCCCCGGAAATGATATAAGGTTTGGCCAGATCTTCACCCAATATCTCCTCAATCTTTCGGCGGATGCGCGAAATAACCAGGCTCAAAAAGTCAGATTCGTTGAGCGACAAAGCCCGGGCCCGGTTCCCGATGCTGGCACTGATAGCTGTGTTGGATATTGAGCCATAGATTTTCAACTGTTCGGAATAATGATTCTGCATAGATGAGTTTGGTGACCTGGAGATGACTGAAGAGGATTTCAGTGCTTTAAATGATTGTTTGATATAGGAATTAAGGAATCCAATGGCCGTATTTGCGTTATTGGTATCTGACGTTGAACTGATGGAAAAGTTTGAGGTAAACTACAGACAGCAGATCGAAATCAGGAAGAAGTGTATTTGCAATCAGACTGGCAAGAATAATATGTCTTCGCCAAGGGTTGAAATACATTGATGAAAACAACCAGGTTGATAGAGCCAGCATTTAAAAGTGAATATCCCCGCTCATAACATTCCTTTCTTGGAACACTTTGACAACGCTGGTTCATCTCTCTGATTTATTTGGTTTTATCGCTGGAAATGCCGAAATTTCAGATTACTATGAAAAGTGATTCAACGTCAAAATCAGTTATTATGAAACGTACGTTCATCATTACCGCGATTTTAGTCCTGTTATCCACTTTTACATTTGGGCAAAATATCCGCAGTGAATTTAAAAATGAACTCATCCCTTCTTCCGCTCAAAAGCTGGATAGTGTCATTACCAAAAACTATTCCGAGGATGGGTTATTCATTTATAAATATGACTATGTTTATCATCCAACTACCGGAGACATGGTGGTCCAAACACATTCTGATTGGAACGGGGTTTTCTGGGAACCTGATACTAAAGGAGTATTCACCTATGACGGTTTTCACAATTTAATACAAATAGATTATTATGAAGGTGATGCCCTGAACTTCGAATATGAGGTATCTGTAAGATTTGAAAACACCCATAATGTTTTCGGCGAATTAGTCCAAATACTTCAATACCAAAGGTGGGAACCATTAAACATGGAAAAACTGACTGGGAAACTGGAATATTCCTACTCTCTTGATGGCAAGCTTGAAAAGCTGGTCCTTTATTCATGGGATTATTTAGAGGATACCGATGAAAAAGGGTGGGAACCCTTGAGCGAAAGGAATTACACGTATGATCTCCACGGTAACATGACACAATTGATATACCGCGATGGTGATCATTACCAAGATTATGAAAAACGGAAGTACGTTTATGATGCCAATGATAACCTCATACAGGAAATGGTTTATGGGCAGGATGAAAATGGTAATGACTTCCTTGCCGGTGTAATTAATTTTACTTACGATAATTCATATTCCGATATCATTCATCCATATTGCTTTTATTATGAAGAAGACCTCTTATATAATCACATGCTGATTAAGATGGATTGTGAAGGTGATAGCGCTACTTTTTATTATTCAGAGCAAAAAGCAAACTCTGTCGTAGTAAACAGTTTAGTCCCGGTAACGGTTTATCCAAATCCTGCTTCAGATTACATTCATGTTGATGCCAGCTTCGCTGACAATGATGGCATAGCACTAAAAATATTTACAGGTAATGGGGTGATGGTGAGGTCGGAGATGCTGAAACAGCGTAATTCAAGAATAAATATTGAAGATTTAAGTAACGGGATTTATCTGCTTGAAATTAAATCCCCGGAATGGGTTAAAAAGCAAAAGTTGATCATTAACAGATAATTGCAATGAAAAACTGCAAGTGGAAGTTGAAAAGCTGGCAAGCATGAGCAACTGTTATTTTGGATTGCAGGGCTCTATCTATTCACAATCCTCGCTTTTTCTTCGGATTTATTAGGAGAAATATCAATTTTGATCCCACTACGGGGTTTGTGAATTTCATACTTGCTATTTGGTTGCGCTCAATAAAAATAAGCCAGGTTGAACAACATCGGATTAAAATCGCCGACAAGCTGATTCCGATCGGGGATACTTACAAATGCCCAAAAGCACATGGGGAAGCTGCCATTAAACAGATGACCAGCTGGATTGCTTTATTGCTGAGTCCAACACGCATTGAAGCAAGAACCGCCTTGCCATCAGCTGCCCTTCTATCTATGATTTTCATTCGCGACGGAGCGATAGCGATGCTACCAGAAAATTTCGTTACATATGCTGATACCAAACCTTTTAGCCAAAAACCAATGCGATCAAAAATCAGATTTTTTATGTTGCGGCAGCTTTTGCCCTGTTGTTTAGTTCAGCTGGTTGCGAAGGATATGACACCGAGGATATCAATGTTGTTTTTACACTGAGCAAGGGTTCATGCATTCAAACCCACATGTGGGTGGACGACGAAAAAATAGGTGCAGGTAACAAGGTGCCTCCGGATTCAAGCCGTGTTGTCACCAAATCAGTATCGGTAACTGCATTTTACGATGGATCTCACCTCTCTTGTACCGTGCATGAGTATTCGTGCGAAAAATTCCGAAACGCACATACAGCCTCAGGTCGTTGTAAATTGGCTCGTTGTGAACAGGGTGTTGATGTTCGTCGAGCGGGTAGATTCCTCACTCCACGTCGTTTCGTTCGGAATCTGTGTAAATTGTCTGCAGTAAGGATTGTTTTATCCAATATCAGTATCTTGCGATTGTGATAAAAACTCAAGAGAAAAAGCTTTTAAAGTAATCTATCATGAATACCTTTGAAACTATTCTTAAAGCCTGTGATACAAGCAGTAGCCTCTCAAAAACCGTCATTGACGAATTTCTGATATACTATGCTGCCGTCCAATACAAACTTGACCGTGCCATGACTGAAGCTTTTTCAGCTTACAGGCATGTAACAAATGAGTTTGAAAAGGAGTGGGTTAACAGGTTAAAGACTCAGTATCTGGCCCATCAAATCTTTAAGTCTGGCGGTCTGATCAGGAAAATGCTCCCTCATGCAGAATTGAAGAAGTTAAGCCCGACCGAAATGGATTTTCTCGAACAGAATGCCAGGCAGCCCTGGCGGTTTTGCTTTAGCATGATTATCGAAAATCCTGCACCTGATTTCTTCGAGATGGAAGATATTCTCACAGGAGAACAATTCCTGCTGTATTCCCGAGGAACCTCGGATATCCTCAGAAACCAGCCAACAGCTCTCTGGTTCAACCTGATCGCCTTTAATGGCGCCTGTTGGCAAACCTTTGGCCCAATTGAGGCATACAAGAGCTTCGAACCGGACGACATCTTTTTTTTCGCAACTGAGCTTGACAGGAGAATTGAAACGGAAGAAGACATCGCCCGAAACATCGAAAAGAATCCCCTGCCCTATATGATGTTATTGTCTGGGGCAAATATTCCGATTACGGTCCATAAACAAGACCAGATGGTCATGACTTATTCTGAATACCCTGTGGAAAAGTTTGATACACTTGCGCTAAAAAAAAGCTTCACCTCGGAATTTAGTCATGGAGTTTACCGGCTATCGCTGAAGAGATGGAGCGGGCATCCGCATTTCGCCCAGATTTATTATGACGAGGCTAAAAAAATTGTTCTGCTTACCGCTTCAACCGATCGCGGATTTCTGACATTGGTGAACGCCATCAACTCATTCGGTTTCGAGTTTTCTGAAGAGCCTGACGTACGTGTAAATATGTCCATGCTGATCACATCAGAAAAGATCCTCAGGAAAAAGATCAGATTGAATGAATACGATAACCTGTTTCAGGTCGAAAGTTCACCAAAGGACAAAAAAATGATGGATAATCTGAATACCTTTATGAGTCTGATACTCCCGGATATCAACGCGGGCGTCACAACAAATATTGAAAAATATGCAGCCATAGCCGGATTGGATGTCGAATCGGCCAGAGATTTGGTGAAAAATCTATTGAAAAAATTCGATAAGCTCGACCGGCGGAAGGGCTAGCTGTTCCTCCTGAAACCTAACATTTGACAATTTTAACACGTTATTGTCTTTTGTTTGATTTCAATTTCCGCCGAGGACTGGAGAATAATTCGGGTTTTGTGACACGACTGCTTATATTAGGATGTCACATTTGCCAACAAACTTGTTTTATTGGCAAATGTGACATATCTTCGCCATGGATTGAAATACATTGATGAAAACAAAAACAAACGATCTTGCAGCTGCCTTAAAAAACAGACCAACCATAACAACTAAGGAACTGGTTGAATTATACCATAATGAAAACAACCAGGCTGATAGTGCCAGCATTCGGAAGTGGATATCCCGGTTGAAAATGGCTGGCCAATTAGCCACTATCAGGAAGGGCCTATATGCGGTATCTAAAAAACCAGTGTACAGTCCAAGGAGTGATGAATTTATTGAATCCCTGATTAATACATTCAAAGCAAATTATCCCGAAATCAAAGCTTGTTGCTGGTCATCCGGCTGACTGAATTCATTCATGATTCATCAACCAGCCCGGTATTTTTATCTCTTCGAGACAGAACCCGACATGGTCGAAACTGTATTTAACCTGTTTAAGGACAGCAAGCAAAATGTCTGGCTCAACCCGGATGGAAATACCATGCAGCTTTATGTGCTGGATTCATTGGATCCTATTATTGTAAAACCATTGGTATCCAGAGCCCCACTAATTAAAACTGGTACAACAATGCTGCCAACTCTTGAAAAGATACTAGTAGATGCCTGGACGGAGAAAAAAATATTCAATTTCATACAGGGTGAGGAATTGGTAAACATCTTTGATTTCGCCTTTGCCCACTATGCTCTAAGCTATTCCCGCCTGATCGGGTATGCCCGAAGAAGAGGCACCGATCAGGAAATCGATCAGTTTGTCAGGAAAACAGTTCAACCCCAAAACAGAACCTTTTTAAATGATTAGAACCGAAACTTTCACCCCTGAATGGATTAACTCGTTCAGGCGGCAGGAACAATACCGTCGGGTGAATCCGGCACTTTTTGAAAAGATGGTTTACGCTTTTGCTCTGCTCGAATCTCTCGCCAAAACTGATTTTGATTTCATCTTCAAAGGTGGAACATCAATAATCTTAATGCCGGGTTCAACCAACAGCCGCAGTATCCTGGCCAGCATGAACCAGATGCGGTATGAGATTGACAACCACCTGTCGATGCCCGAAACCATTGGTGAAATCAAACTTGACAAGATTGAGGACATCGAGTTCGATACCATCATCAGAACAGGTAAAAACTAATGGAAATTACCACTCCATCGAGGATTCTGAACGGACTCATGGAAAAATAATGATAAAACGAATAACCAGCTGGCAAAGTGTTTTGGTCAATTTGTAATATTTTTGGAAAATTGCGGTTTACATTTTGTATATTTATTGTAAGTTTGTCAACTCAATTTTCAATCCCTTATGAACGAAATATTC
>JAQWAJ010000365.1 GCA_028707745.1 Bacteroidales bacterium
GCTTTCCTGAAGGTTTGAGAACGTCGTATAATCTGGATATTGCTTTTTCACAGGGAATGACAGGTCAGGCTGAAATTATAACCGAGGAGATGAGCCTTCTGGTCAGGATCATTAATCCGATCCGAAGCATCATGAAGCGCAATGCTCTTTTAAAGAACTGAATCTGGCCGGTTCACTTTCTCCACTGGAAGTATATATCTTCCATCGTTTCATTAATTCTGACGGTATCGATTCTGATTTCAGTAATCATTGTACCGTTTTTGCTTTGTATGTAATAGGGAAGGGTCATACCTCCTACTTTTCTGAAGTCCCCGAAAGATGATTCAGCGCCATAAGGCATTCCGTTGATCAGCATGTTGACATCTGTTTTGACCACCAGATAGCTATCGACATCCAGATAAAAGTTCATTGATTCGCCGTTTTGTTTGCGAAGCTGGATTTTGTAGGCTTCGCGTGGGCCAACCTTTACTTTGCCGATTAACTGAGCGGATAAGCCTTTTTGCTTGTATGTCTGCAGTATTCCGTCGAAATCAGCAGATTCCTTTATCTGAGCCAGTTCGGATCCTTCCAGAAGAATGGTGTCGTTGTTTGATAAAATATGAGCCCAGCCCTTGACACCATCATAAGCCTGGGTAACCCTGCCTTCATCAAGGTGCACATCAAACCGATATTTATCAGGTCTTTTCTGAAGAATGCTAACCGGAACAGCGTTTCCCATTTGGGTAATTCTACCGATCGAGGCCATGGTTTTAACTTTCTGGCGGGCACTGAATCCGGTGGCGGCTTCGTAGCGGGCAAGTACTTCGTTTAGTGTTTGTGCTGTTCCCGCATGCACTGATAAAGCAAATAATATCAGAATTGACAGTCTGGTCAGTTTCATCAAAGAGAAAAGATTAGGAATCGAGTTTGTGGATTAACTTATAGATAGACAGTAGGTTGGAAAGCAATTTATCCGCCTGCGCCAATGGAAGCATATTCGCACCGTCAGATAAAGCTTTGGCTGGGTTTGGATGTGTTTCCATAAAAATGCCATCAACACCAGATGCTATACCAGCTCGGGCGATGGTCTCAATCAGGTGGGGTTGCCCTCCGGTGACGCCGCCTGACTGATTCGGCTGTTGCAGGCTATGAGTGATATCGAGAATGACAGGGAAACCCCAGGCCTTCATAACAGGAACCGACCTGAAGTCAACAACCAGATCGCCATATCCAAAAGAGGAGCCTCTTTCTGTGACCATGATGTTCTTATTGCCTGTCTCCAGAATTTTCTCAACCCCATAGCGCATTGAGCCTGCCGAAAGGAATTGTCCCTTTTTTATATTTACCGGTTTTCCGGTACGGGCAGCTGCATTTATCAAGTCGGTCTGACGGCAGAGAAATGCGGGTATCTGAAGAACATCGACATATTTGGCAGCCATTTCCACTTCACATGATTCATGTACATCTGTGATCACGGGGATTCCAAAATGTTTGCGTACATCAGCCAGAATTTCCAGAGCCGGAATATCGCCTATTCCCGTAAATGAATCGCTTCGGGTACGGTTGGCTTTACGATAACTACCTTTGAAAATCAGCGGGATACCCAGTCGGGATGTAATCTCTTTGAGAGCTGTGGCAGTCTCAAAAACTATCTCCCTGTTTTCAACAACGCAAGGGCCTGCAATCAGGATGTAACTATCATTGCTTTTTGTTGGCATGACTGGAATATCGGACGTGGATGAAGTGGCCATAATTGTATGATTATTAGAATATGAAGTCAGAATTCGTAACGATTTCCCCAGATTTTCCGCATCCTTTCGCGGATTTCTTTTTCTTTTTGATTTTCGGCAGGCGACCATATCAGGGTACCCTTGATTTTTTCAGGAAGATAATCTTCATCCACAAACCGGCCTTCATGATCGTGGGGATACTGATAATCTTTGCCATAACCCAGTTCTTTCATGAGTTTGGTCGGTGCATTCCTCAAATGGAGAGGAACGGGAAGATCACCGGTATTAATCACCAGTTCCTGAGCGGTACTGATGGCTTTATATGTTGAATTGCTTTTAGGGCAGGTTGCCAGATATACGGTGGCTTCAGACAGGATGATCCGGCTTTCGGGCCAGCCGATTTTATGAACAGCATCAAAGCAGGCATTAGCAAGCAGCAATGCATTGGGATTTGCCAGTCCGATATCTTCCGATGCAAAAATCAATAGTCTTCGTGCGATAAATTCTGGTTTTTCGCCTCCCTCAATCATACGGGCAAGCCAATAAACAGCTGCATTAGGATCAGAGCCTCTCAATGATTTGATGAAAGCAGAGATTATATCATAATGGAGTTCCCCGTTTTTATCATACAGAGCGATGTTCTCCTGAATTATCCTGGTAACACAATCGTTGGTCAATATGATTGGATCCCCAGGAGATGACTGCACCACCAGTTCCAGCACATTGAACAGCCGTCTGGCATCTCCGCCTGAGAATCTGAGAATGGCTTCTGTTTCCTGAATATCTATTTTTCGGGTACGCAACTCGAAATCTTCGGCAATTGAGCGTTTCAGCAGTTCTTCAAGATGCTTCTTTTCCAGTGGTTTCAGCACATAAACCTGGCACCTGCTCAAAAGTGGTGAAATTACTTCGAAAGAGGGATTCTCAGTGGTAGCTCCGATGAGCGTTACGATACCCTGTTCAACTGCAGCCAGCAGGGAATCCTGCTGGGATTTGCTAAACCGATGTATTTCATCGATAAACAGAATGGGTGATGGTGAGTCAAAGAATTTTGTCTTTTTCGCCTTATCGATTACTTCGCGGATATCTTTAACTCCGGAATTGATTGCACTCAAAATATGAAATGGACGATTCAGCTGCCTTGCAATAATATGTGCCAGTGTTGTTTTACCAACTCCCGGAGGGCCCCAAAGAATAAACGATGGTAATAAGCCGGTATCGATTACATTACGCAATACCGATGATTTACCGACCAGATGCTCCTGCCCTACATAATCCTCCAGTTTTTGAGGTCTCATTCGTTCAGCCAATGGGATATTCGAGGGCATAGTTTTAAAATATCTCCAAAAATACA
>JAQWAJ010000366.1 GCA_028707745.1 Bacteroidales bacterium
AAGAGCTTGCTCGACAGCAAGGGCATCGAGTATTATGAATACAAGGATATCGGCGACAAGATGGATGATGCCGATATTGTATATATGACCCGGGTTCAAAAAGAGCGTTTTTCAGATCCTCTAGAGTATGAAAAAGTTAAGAATGTTTACATTCTCAGGAATTCAATGTTGGCCACCACCAAAGCGACTATGAAAATACTCCACCCGCTGCCACGCGTTAACGAGATCAACTACGATGTTGACTCCAATCCAAAGGCATACTACTTTCATCAGGCTCAGAACGGGGTTTATACCAGAATGGCCATTATTTCCAAAATATTAGGTGTCAAGTAAATGAATACTACCATGGAAGAAAAGAAAGAACTTAAAGTCAATGCGATAAAGAACGGCACCGTTATTGATCACATTCCGTCGCAAAGCTTGTTCAGCGTTATGAACATACTGGGACTGAACAACATCGGGCAGCAGGTAACCTTCGGGTTCAATCTGGAGAGCAAGAAGCTTGGAAAGAAAGCCATCATTAAAGTCGCCGATATCTATTTTAAGGACGAAGACATCAACAAGATATCCCTGGTAGCTCCGGATGCCAAGCTGAATATTATCCGTGATTATGAAGTGGTCGAAAAAAAGGTGGTCATGGTTCCCGATGAGATTACCGGGATCGCCAAATGCATGAATCCGAAATGCATCAGCAATCATGAAGAGATGATTACCCGGTTCAATGTAGTCAGGAAAAAGCCTGTAGCCTTGAAATGCAAGTACTGCGAAAAGATCACCGATCAGGAGCACCTGGAGATTCACTAAGAGGTTTAGTGTTTGGCATAGGTGCTTTTGGGGGCCTCGTCCCTGACCACGGCTGCTTCCAAATGTTACCTCAGCCTATCGAGTGACTTCAGCAGGTCAATATCTTTTTTGATTCCCCGGTAAGCAAGCCAGCCAAACAGTGCCGAGACCATCGGAATGAGCGTGGCGATGATGAAAACCGGATGTGCAGCCAGGATGTTCTTTCCTCTCAAAGTATAAGCAGCAATGACACCATAGGTCAGCACTTGAAGCAGGATCACCAGTAAAGTAATCTTAAGTTGATTGTCAAGTTTACGGTACGAAAACATGGAAATCAAGGTTAAAACCTCTATCAGAGCCAGATATCCTATCAGCGGAATTGTTTCCAGAACAATCTTTCCGCTGTCCGATTCCCTAATTCCAGAGGCGAACAGTCCCCATACTCCACCCGCGTCATTAGAAAAAGCAATAACCGGGATGAAAAATAAAACTGCAATGGCAATCAGACTGATTGACAGGTAAATCGTTTGAATTCTTTGAAACATAGCAATCAATAATATAATATTGCAGCGTCAAAAGTATAAAAAACAAGATTATCTTTAAGTATGAGCACCTATAGTGAATCTGAACTTATATTGAATCCCGATGGCAGTATTTTCCATCTGAGGCTTTTACCGGAGCAAATCTCCGATCAGATTATCATGGTTGGAGATCCTGGCAGGGTTACCCTGATCGGGAGTTTTCTTGAGCGCGTAGAGAATCTGGCATCGAACCGGGAGTTTATATCCTTAAGCGGGTATTTTAATAATAAGAAGATTACGGTCATCAGTTCCGGTATTGGCACTGACAACGTAGATATTGTATTAAATGAGTTAGATATATTGGCCAATGTAAACCTGGAAACAAGGGAGGACAATCCTGTGAAAAGGAGCTTAAGTTTAGTCCGAATTGGAACATCCGGATCCATTCAGCCTGATCTTCCGGCAGGATCAACAGTTGCCTCAGCATGGGCAATCGGGTTGGATTGTCTGTTAAAGTATTACCGGAGAGGATCTGATCCGGAACGTGAAGCTTTTGAGAAAGCCTTTTTGAAGTCAACAGATTGGCCTGATCAGTTGCCGGAACCCTATGCCGCAAAAGCATCTGAAAGGTTGCTTAAAAAGGTCGGTTCATTCAGCACTCCAGGGATCACAGTTTCAGCGCACGGGTTTTACGGGCCTCAGGGCCGGGAGCTTAGAGGAAAACTTGCTGTGCCGGATCTGAACAGCCGGTTGCTAAATTTCAGCTATGGCACTCTCCGTACTACCAATTTCGAAATGGAAACCTCAGCATTATATGGGCTATCCGGATTGTTAGGCCATGAGGCATTAACCGTTTGCACCATCATTGCCGACCGTACGGCAAAAAGTTTCACCGGTAGTTATGAGACATTAATGAACAATTTGATTTATAATACTTTAAATGGAATCACAGACAGGAGCATCGTTGATTAAGCTGCTGGACGATCATGACGAACTGGTGTATGAAGCAGTGAGTCAAAAGATTCAGGAATTAGGGCCTGTACTGATTCCGGATCTCGAGTTTGCAGCCAAAGAAACCTTCTCACCAATACTCCATGAGCGTGTAGAGGAGATCATTGGAAAACTGCAGATGATTCAACTAAAGGCTGACTTTGCCGATTGGATTAACAGCACGGATCCGGGATTATTCGACGGCGCCTGGCTCATTGCCCGGACACACTATCCTGATCTCATTAAAGAAGATCTTTGGAAACAGATCAAGCCTCTGCGGGATGAAATCTGGCTCGAAATATCGGAAGACCTGACGGGCCTCGAAAAGATCCGGATCATGAATACACTGTTTTTCGGACACGGGCAAATTAAGCTAAATGAAGAATATCCTGACGGTCCCGGAAATAATTATCTGAACTGGGTTATCAAATATGGCAAAGCCAATGAGCATTCCCTGAGTTTACTGTATGCGGTTATTGCTCAGGACCTGGGGATGCCGGTTTACGCTGTGGGAATGCCCGATTATCCCATTTTATCGTATGTTGATGTTCCACCGGTTTTTGAAGGACCTGTTGATCCGGAACTTTTGGAAGTGCTGTTTTACATTAACACACCTGATCAGGGAGAATATCATTCACGGGGGTAGGTGGACCCGTTGTATTAAAAGCAATCAAGGGAATTGCAAGAGGTCAGGTATTCAGTGAACATTTTCTTATGAGCGTAGCGACCATTGGCGCATTCTTCATTGGCGAATATCCAGAAGGTGT
>JAQWAJ010000367.1 GCA_028707745.1 Bacteroidales bacterium
GACTTCAGGGCGTTGTCTGACCAGAACCACCTGATCTGGTCGCAACGGCAGCAAACATCCCAAACCTGAAATATATTGCACCTCAGACCCAGTCAGATTCAGCATTTTTATAAAATAATCAGGCAACGTCTGACCATTCAATTCTACTAAATAATCATACTGCGGTATGGCATAATTGTATCTCTTTCCTTCATCACCCGAATGAATGGAAATAGTATCTCCAGGTAAACCAACGCACCGGCTTACTTCCGGATCGCGATTTTTTATCTTTTGATAGGTGACAACCGGATTGAAAAGGGTGTCATGGTCAGACTGGCTTCTTCTTTTTAAGGCATAGTAGCTAACCGGACCGGCATCGGCCACAATGGAATCGCCCTCCGGAAAATTGAAAGCCAGCAAATCTCCACGTTTAATATTGGTGAATCCCGATAGCCTGTATAACGAAAACGGCAGGCGGGGTCCAAAATGTACTTTCGAAACCAGGATATTATCTCCGGATTGGAGCGCTGGTTTGTTGGCCGTGGTCTCGATAGTCAGGCTGTCAATAGCCAGAACCCTGATAATCCAGATGGTTATGGCAAGCCATAAAATCAAATTCAACCATCCCGGAACGCGCTGAAATGATTTCGGATACCAGAATAACCATTTGACCTTCCTGGTAATGAACAGGTCAACTATAAAGATTTCACCGATCAGAATAAGTGGTTGTCTGAAGAATACAGACAATAAGCTGCAAATCAGCGTAAATGTTGCAAACCAGAACCACCTCATTACCTAAACCGGATTATTGTCGTTTAGCAGGTCATCCATCGTATGTATCCCTTTGTGATTCAGAAGATATTCGGCAGCGCAAACAGCGCCGGCGGCCAACCCCTTTCGGCTGAAAGCTTCATGTCTGATGGTTATTTTATCTTGTTCAGACACATAATTCACCGAATGAATACCCGTTACGTTACCTTCACGAATACTTGTTACCGGGATCTGATCACCTGAGGATAACAAATCCCCTGTCCAGCCAATGAAATTTTTATTTTCCGCGATAATTCCATGAGCTAAGGTTAATGCGGTGCCACTGGGCGCATCTTTTTTTCGCGTATGATGGATTTCTTCAATCCTGACTGAATATTCGGGGTGGGGGCCCATCATATTCGCCAACCGGGCATTTAGCTTGAAAAACAGGTTAGCCCCGATGGAAAAGTTAGACGCATAAAACAAACTGCCACCAGATTGCTCAACTAACAATTGAACTTCCGCAAAATGGTCCATCCAGCCGGTGGTTCCGGTCACGATCGGCAAACCGGCTTCCATACAGGCAGTAATGTTTCTGACCGCTGCATCAGGTCGGGTGAACTCAATGGCCATATCAGCTGTACGAAGAAGCTCAGGAGTCATCTTGTCCTGGTTGTTTTCATCAATGATAAATACGATATCGTGACCTTTTGAAGTAGCGGTTTTTTCAACTTCTTTCCCCATCTGGCCATATCCGATCAATCCAATTTTCATAGTGATAAACTTACATAAAAAAGGGAAGTTCAACAAAGAACTCCCCTTTAAACTAATATACCTTTTTCCTTTAAACTCTAAGTACTTTAGGCACTTTAAGTACTTTAGGCACTCATTACTTTCTTGACTATTTCAGCAAAAGCCTGCGGTTCGTTCATGGCAAGATCTGCAAGAGCTTTGCGGTTGAGCTGAAAGCCACCGTCATTCAGTTTGCCCATAAATGCGGAGTATGACACGTTGTTTTCGTGGCATGCTGCATTGATCCTGACAATCCAGAGTGATCTGAAATTTCTCTTTTTGGTTCTTCTGTCGCGGTAAGCATAACCCAAACCTTTTTCATAGGTGTTCTTGGCTACTGTCCAAACATTTCCACGCGGACCAAAATTTCCTCTCGTTGCCGATAACAGTTTTTTCCGTCTTTTTCTTGCGGCTACGACATTAACACTTCTTGGCATAATTTTTTCTTTTTTTGAAGGCAGGCGGTGAATTGAATCAACTCTTTATGGCACTGCATTCGGGTTAAACACTAATAAACCATCGGGTTTTAAAAGAAATACTTCATTCCCAGCTCAAGTTTGACACTGTTGGTGTCAACCTGACTGATCGTACCAAAATAGCCAAGGTTGCGTTTCCGCTTGGTTGACTTTTTGGTAAGAATGTGGCTGTGGTAAGCATGCTTTCTTTTAATTTTCCCACTACCTGTCAGCGTAAAACGTTTTTTTGCGCTGCACTTCGTTTTCATTTTAGGCATCTTGTTATTCTCTATTATAAAAAACTACTTCTTCTTCTTCGACGAAAGGAAAATTGTCATTCTCTTACCTTCGAGGGTCGGATTCTGATCAAGCTTTCCATACTCATCGAGTTCCTGAGCAAATTTCATCAGCAGATTCTCGCCATATTCCTTAAACAGAATCGATCTTCCTTTGAAAAAGACGTAAGCCTTAACTTTAGCCCCTTCATCAAGGAATTTTTTAGCATGATTCAGTTTGAAATTGAAATCATGCTCATCTGTTTGCGGGCCAAAACGAATCTCTTTCACAACGATCTTCGTTTGTTTGGCTTTTAGCTCTTTCTGCTTTTTCCTTTGCTGATAAAGGAATTTGCTGTAATCAGTAACCTTACAAACTGGTGGATCTGCACTTGGAGAAATCTCCACAAGGTCAAGTTCAAGACCTTCAGCGATCTTTAATGCTTCCTGCAGGCTTACTATGCCTACCGCTTCAACATTTTCACCAACAACACGAACTACACGGGCACGAATCTCTTCATTGATTCTGAACTTTTCCCGTAGTTCATCTCTCTTACGGGGTGCCCACTTAGGTTTGGTCTGGTTAATAAGGTATCCTCCTAAATTTGTTTAACAATTATCACCTTTCTGATAGGGGCTCAAAAATCAACCCCTGCTTAATGCTTCTTCTACTTCTTTTTTGATCAAATCAATAAATTCTTCCGGTTTCATGCTGCCTAAATCGCCATGTCCCTGCTTCCGGACTGATATCGTACCTTCACTTTCCTCTTTTTCACCAACAATAAGAAGGTAAGGTATGCGCTT
>JAQWAJ010000368.1 GCA_028707745.1 Bacteroidales bacterium
GAAAACCCTTATGGAATCGAGTTATGGGAAGGTGACAAAATTGCTCCTTACGAAGAGCAGGACTCGCGCGATTATCTGATTATCGACAACCTGATCGAAGGCAATGTGTTGGGAATCAGCTCGATAGTCACCGAGCATCTGGTTGCCCGAAACAACATTTTTTCCCGGAACAAGGAAGACATCTATCTGGCAGACAAGCCGGTCAACGACACCATCACCGGCAACATTTTTAAATCCCCTACCCTTTATCATATCAGAAGTACCTCGACGGAGCTGGTCAATGCCGTGAATAATACGTACATCCCCATGATCGACAGCCTGATACACAACCGTATCGTGGGCAATGTCAACTGGATGCCGTATAACCGAACCGATGAGCCCAGGGTGCAGGAGGCTCCTCCATGTGACATGGCTGAAAGACCGGGTGTCTGGACCATTTACGCCGACCCCGGATATGGCAAGCGCGCAGATGAAACCCTCGAATGGGATTACTCGAACGCAAAAGTCGGAGCCGCCTCGGTTAAGATGTACACTCCCCGGGGCTGGGATGTGGGTTTGAACTACCGGCCGGGAGAGGATTCCCTCGCGTTGTGGAATCTGTCGGAAAACGATACGCTTTCGTTTTATGTTAAAACACTCAACCTGTCATCTTATGGCTATCAGGGATTTACAATCCGGATTGGGAACACCAGTCAGGGTTATTATCAGTACACCGGAGCGGCTGCATTGCTGAACAATGCCAAAAACAGCTGGAAACGTTACCGGATCCCTCTCAAAGGGAACAGTTCCTTTACCCGGACAGTCGTTGGGAACATGAGCCTTTCAAATGTGAATTACGTTGAATTCCGTGCCGATACCTGGGATTATGGCTATACCATCTGGCTCGACGGAGTTCAGTTTAAGGCCTGCACCCCAACGGGTATCGATGATACTCCGGTTACAGCAACCTTCGGCTCCGGCTGTTACCCAAATCCGTTTTCTGATAAAACCACCTTCTGGTTTGATCTGCCTGAAAACGGACCGGTAAAGTTGGCGATCTTCGACCTGACCGGTCGATGCATCACCTCATTAATTGACCAAACGATGCCGGCCGGCCGGTATGAAAAGGTGTTCTCCAGAGGGAAGATGCATCCGGGAATCTATTTTTACCGGTTACAAACCGGGAAGAGATTGGTGACGGGGAAGATAGTGACGAGTGACGAGTGACCTGTAGGGGCGCATTTATTGCGCCCGTTGAATAACCGTTACGCGTGACGCGTGACGCGTAACGAGAGTAACATGGCAATGACAAACAGCAACAGCGACAGTGCGCCCCCGATGAGAAATTCCCTGGATTGGAAGTGGCTTCCGATGATTCCGGCCAGGATGTAACCGATGCCCCAGGAGAGGTGTACCCAGGCAAAATGAGCGCCATAAACCTTTCCTTGTTCCGGTAACGGAACATTTTCAGCAATCATGATTTGTGAGGGCAAATAGGAAAATCCCTGTCCCATTCCGGCAAATATCCAGAGAATCAGTAGAACCGTATAGGGTACGAAGTTGGCAAAAGAGACGGCCGGAATAATCAGTATAACAGACAAAAACAGAAGAATTCGCTTATTGTTACTGCGATCAATCACATTTGAGCTGAATGCGGCAATGGTAGCTCCGATCCCCATAGCCATCATGATATATCCATAATACTGATCGCTGAGCCCCATGCCACCTTTCACCAGTCCGACCGTATTCACCAGCACCTGTGCGCCGGCAATGGCAATGACCATTTCGATCAACACGGCAAAGCGGATGGGCCTGTTCCCAAACAACATCTTTGTTCCACCGGCAATGTCTTTCCACATGCTTGGCTGTGAATGTACCTCATCCGGTTTTTTATCTGCTGCAATGAGTTTGCCCGGTATGGCTAAAATCAGAACGGCTGCAAGCATGAACGTAGCCGCATCGAAAAAGAATATCTGACGGGCTCCCATAAAGGCAGCCAATCCCCCGGCCAGTCCGGGCCCGAGCATCCCCAGTAACTGCCAGGTGGCATTGCTTAATACGATGGCATTGGAGTAATTCTCCTTTTTACCGATCACCTGAGGAATGGCCGATTTAAATGCCGGGATGAAGAAGGCATTGAAGATATTCAACAGAAAGATCAGGCTGTAAAGTTGCCAGAGCGAATGGACAAACGGTAGCGCTGCCACTATGGTCATCCGGATAAAATGAGTGGTATAGAGGATTTTCTTCCGGTCGATACGATCTGCCAGTACACCGGCATACGGGCCGAAGATGATAAAGGCAGCAATGCGGAGAGTCAGGGCCACCGAAAGAACTCCGGCAGAGTGATCGCCTCCGAATTCAAAGGCCAGCAAAGCAATACCCAGCCAGGTGACTGCATCACCCAACAAACTGACTGCCTGCGCAAAATATAACCGGGCAAACAGTTTATCCTTCAAAGCCCCGAACGGGCTGATCAGTCTACTGAACCGGTCCATCGTGGTAATTGAAACAGGGGACCAGTGAAACACTTATCTGCATATCTTTAAAAAACCTCCTTTTGATTTTGGGGAACACCCAATAGGCAACCTTGGTGCTGATGATTCCGAATCCCGCACCGGCCACAACATCAGAGAACCAGTGCCGGTTATTATACATCCGAAGGAATCCCGTTCCGGCTGCAATGGTATAACCTGCAACACCATACCAGACGGACACATCCTTGTATTCCTGATACAAAAACTCAGCACAGGCAAAGGACGTGGCTGTATGACCTGATGGAAAGGAATGAAAACCAGCTCCATCAGGGCGCTCTTCATGAGACAGGTATTTAACTGCCTGAACAGAGCCCCCCATAACCAGCATCGAGGTAGCCAGGATGATCGATCGGTCGAGAAAATCATGTTTGCCTTTGATTCCAACCAGATTCAACCCATAAACCATACCAGCCGGGACAACCGTAGTGAAATTGTCGATTGTACATGGAGATCCATTCCATCCGGTAATCTCACTTCTGATATCGATGTTAAGATTTTTGATGGGTTGAACAGCCAATCCGGCAATGCCATAAGC
>JAQWAJ010000016.1 GCA_028707745.1 Bacteroidales bacterium
TAGAATGCCCTGAAAAGAGTTCTGAATCAGGATAGGAACCAAAAATCTGTTAAAAAAAGTTAATCCGGCTATCCTTTTAGGGTGTTGTCAATATCCTTGACATCCTTGGCAACCTCGGATTCATCAACATAGGATTGGATATTTTTGCTGGCATCGGCGGCATTCTGTTTGATGTCATTAGTCAGATCATTGAGATCGTTGCGGATATCTTCGGTTGACTCGTTAAATTCGCGTTTCAGGTCGTTCGATACCTTGCGGAATTCTCCCATACCCTTGACCAAATCTTTCACGATTTCAGGCATCTTATCCGCTCCGAAGAGCAGCAAGGCAGCCAATAGAACAACGATGATCTCTCCTCCGCCCATGTGTACGAATTTTCAACAAAGATATAAAAAAAAACCCCGGAGGTTAGCTCCGGGGTTTTCAGGTTATTCTATAGCTTTTTGAGCCTTCAGGGCCTTTCTTTCCTTTCGTAAATCCAGATCATAAACCAGAGCCGATCCGATAAATATCGTAGAGTAGGTACCGAATACAATACCGATCAGCATAGCAAACATAAATCCGCGCAAGGAAGCGCCACCGAAAATAAAGATTGCCAGCAAACCGAACAAGGTAATACCCATGGTATTCAGGGTACGTCCAAGCGTCGAGTCAATAGCATCGTTAATAATATCCTTCCGGTCGCGTTTGCGGTACAGTCCGGTATATTCACGAACCCTGTCGAAGATTACAACCGAGTCGTTGATGGAATATCCGATAATCGTCAGGATCGCAGCAATAAATGTCTGGTCGACCTCCATCGGGAACGGGGTGATACTGTACAACAGGGAATAAGCACCCAATACGATGATGGTATCGTGGAACAATGCAACGACACCGCCCAAACCGAAATGCCAGTTTCTGAACCTGATAAAGATATAGATAAAGATTCCGAGCAATGCGAAGACGATAGCCAGAACGGCTGACCGAACAATGTCGGAAGCTACTGTAGGCCCGACGAGGGAACTCTGTTTTACATTAACTGTAGTGAATGTTTTCAGGTCAGTTCCTGCCGGGAGGAGTGACTGGCAACCTTCGAAAACAGCCGCAGTTACTTTTTCAGTCGTGTTAGGATCATTAACCTTGATCAGATACTTAGTGGTGATTCTAACCCGGTTGGCATTACCAAATGTAGTAACCATCGGGAGGTTCCCGCCCAATTTGGATTCCAGTGTGTTTGCCAGGTTTTCAGGATCAACGGGTTGATTAAACTCAACAATATAGATCCGGCCTCCGGTAAAATCGGCACCGAGGTTAAAGCCACGAATCGATATGGAAACCAGTGAAATAACGATCAGGGTAGCAGAGAAAATGTAAGCATATTTCCTTTTCCCCAGGAATTTAATTTTAGCATCATGCAGGAAGTTCTCAGTCAGTTTGGTACCGAATGAAAGTTTTCTCTCTTTATCCAGAAGTCTTTCGAATACTAATCTGGAAACATATACAGCGGTAAACTGGGAGGTCAAAATACCAATCACCAAGGTGGTGGCAAAACCGCGGATCGGACCTGAACCAAAAATATACAGAACAACACCCGTCAGAATTGAAGTGGCGTTACCGTCGATGATAGCCGACATTGAATGTTTGAAACCTTCACGTACCGCAAGCTTGACTCCTTTACCGGTGCGAAGCTCCTCTCGTATTCGCTCATTGATAATAACGTTAGCATCCACTGACATAGCGAGGGAAAGAACCATACCGGCTATACCCGGGAGAGTAAGTACTGCACCCAGGGATGCCATGATGCCGATCAGGAAGAATACGTTGCAGAGAAGAGCGATGTTTGCAATCAAACCTGATTTATTGTAGAAGAACACCATATATCCGAGGATCAGCAAAAAAGCCAGTGCAAAAGAGACCAGACCGCTATTGATGGCTTCACGCCCCAGGGATGGTCCTACAATATCTTCCTGAACAATTTTGGCCGGTGCATCCATACGTCCAACATTCAGGATATTAGCCAAATCCTGAGCTTCCTGAATCGTCATTCCTCCACCGGAAATCGAAGAACTTCCGCCGGAGATCTCTGTTTGAACGGTCGGATTTGATCTCACATAGTCGTCAAGGACAATGGCAATGGATTTGCCGATGTTTTCCTTGGTTAAACGCTGCCAGATCTTTGCACCCTCTCCGTTCATTTTCAATGAAACTTCCGGCTTGTTACCGGTACCGCCCAAATCGCTTTTCGCGTTCACCACATTAATACCGTCGAGTGCCGGTTTGCCTTCACGGTTGCTGATCTTAATGGCAACCAAAGAGAACCATTCGGGATTATTATCGAGTGATGCCGCTGACCACAGAAGTTTCAGTGTTGACGGGAAAATGCTTTTAATCTGCGGCATGGCCAGGATGCGGTTTACAGCAGCGGTATCCCGGAAGTGTGAAATACCCACCACAGGACCCGACAATAAACGTTGGTTGTTGCCAGCATTTGGCTGTAAAAGGCCAAACAGCGGATTCTCTTTTTTGAAAGCTTCCATGTTGGAGTCCTTTGACGCCTTGGTGGAATCTTTCTGCAGTTTATCGAGTAAAGAACCGGTTTTTGTGGTATCAGCAGTAGCAGCGGCAATCTGTTCCGGAGTTTTTCCGGTGGTATCTGCTGGTGCGGTGGCAACATTTTGCAGTTCTTTCAGTTTGGTGTTAGCGCTCTTTAAAAACTCAAAAACTTCACTGTTTTCATAAGTTTCCCAGAACTCGAGTTTAGCTGAAACCTGCAGCAGTTTCCTGACACGTTCCGGATCCTTGATACCAGGCAGTTCGATTAAAACCCGCCCGGCTGCTCCCATTTCCTGAAAGTTAGGTTGAGCAACACCGAACTGGTCGATACGTGCGCGAAGAATTTTCACTGAGTTAGCGATGGCAATCTTCGTTTCAGCACGCAAGACATCCAAAACCTGAGCATTGGTCGAATTATACTGAATACGATCGCGGAGCTGAATGGTATTGAAAACCGAAGCCAGTTTGGCATTGGGATCTACCTCTTCAAAGGCTTTCCCGAAAATGGTCACAAAATCATCCTGCGTCTTCGACTGTCTTTCTCTTGCCAGTGCCAAAGCCCGTGTAAAAGTTGCATCGTTAGAATTATTAGACAACGATTTAACCACATCGGCAACTGACACTTCCATCATTACGTTCATACCGCCTTTTAAGTCGAGGCCGAGGTTGAATTCCCTCTCCTGACACTGGCGGTAGGTGTAATTCTTCATCCAAAGGAAGTTGTAAACCGGTACCCCTGAAAGTGAATCTTTATAAAAGATTTTTTTCTTGGAATCTCCTTTAGCATACTCATTGGCCTTCTTTTCAATACGGTAGGTCACCACCGTGAAGGACAACTGGTAGAGGCAAACCAAAGTCATCAAGATCGCTATCCACTTGATCGCTCCTTTATTACGCATTTGAATCGTTTTAAATTACTCTAAATGATAAGTTCTTCTATAGAACGCGCAAATATAAACGAATTATTTGAAAAAAAAGAGGCAATTCCCGATAGGAATTGCCTCTTCGCAATCATCTAATAATCTATTTAATCAGGTCGTCATAATTCTGTTCCAACGGCATGTCTTTTTCGAAATCCCACAAAGTGGTTTTTCTCACCGTATAGAAATAGTTCCAATAGGTTCTCAGGGCGCTCATGTAATTGGCAATGGCCCTGTCTTTCTGAGCAAGTGCATCATTGAGTTTCAACACATCCACATTGCCCAGCATAAATTTCTGTTTGGTAATGTCGTAGCGGGTTCTGGAAATAGTATCGGTTTTTGCGGCAAGAATCAGCTGGTCATCCTGCATATTAAACTGCATGATCCCCAGGAAAACCTCCTGTTCAAAGTCAATTTTCGTTTGCTCTCCGCTTACTTTTGCCACATCCAGACTCGATCTGGCCATCTTCACCTTTCCTCTGCGCATTCCCCAGTCCAGTACGGGAATGGTCAATCCGACATTCAGCCGCTGTGACTCGCCCGGATCTCTGTAAACAGCCTCCAGGTCCTCAGCTCTCTGAGTCAGTCCGTAGCTGGCAATCAGGTTAGCCGTAAACCGGGCATCCGCCTGTTGTTTGGCCAAATTTTGCTCCGCGGTTAGAATCGACGATTGGATAGAAAGCATCGTCGGGTTATTCTCCCTGGCCAGTTCAAGAGCCTTATCTACATTCACCTCCAGCTTCGGCACATCCAGTGAGGTAATCAGTTCAACATTGACTTTATCTGAAAATCCCAGAAAAGTTCTCAGGTTGGATTTTTTGACCTCCAGATCCAAAATATTCTTATTCAGGTCATCCGTGCTGGTCAGGAGGTTCAGTTCCATCTGCATCAGGTCACCCTGATCAATCATACCCAATTCAAACCGCCCTTTGGCTATCTGATAAAGGGTATCGTTATTGGCCTTGTTAAACGCTGATGTCTTCACATTCATCTGGGCCAATGCCATGTCATAAAAATAGCGTACCGCCTTCAGGTTAACCTCCTCCATGGAGCTGAGGAAATTTTTCTTGGCCAATTCGTAATTCAGCGGTTCGATCTTTTTCTCCCATTTAAACTGATTGTACCCGAAAAGCGGCTGAACCAGACCGATACTGATTGGTGTCGACATTAATTCAGCAGGATCAGAATTCAGCAGATCTAGCCGCCCTAAGTCCGAGCTGACATAAAACCTACCACCGGTGATCGGTAAATTCTGGCTTACCTCCAGGCTCATCGTGGAGCTTAACGTATTCGACCGGGCATATTTTGTCACCCATTCCCCGTTTTCGTTGAGTACATCATTCTTTTTAATCGACCGGCTCAGATCAACGGGATCGGTTTGCAGCGAAACAGATGGCAGGTAATTGGCCTTGTACGACCGGTATGACCAGTAATTGCTGCGAAAACGATGTTTGGCCAGCAATGCGTCCAGCGAATTGGTTTGAGCCAGGGTGATAACTTTTTGCAAGTCGAGTTGCGTTACCTGTGCCGTTTGTGCCGGCAAAAGCGTGGGGAACAACAGGACAAATGCCAATAATGAAAAAACGTTCTTTCTCATGTGGTAAGGTCTTTAAATCGATACATTAAATTGTGGTTCTAGGCCCGCAAGGATTCAACCGGGTCATGCTCCGAAGCACGCTTGGCCGGAAGATATCCAAAGATAATACCTACAGCGGCAGAAACACCAAATGCAATAATCACCGAAAATGGTGTCACAATCGTCTTAATATTAGCAAATTGCGTAATCATTGCCGATAAAATGATTCCCAAAACAACTCCGATCAGTCCTCCTACAATGCTGATTAAAGTGGATTCTGATAAAAACTGGAAAACAATATCCTTACGTGAAGCTCCGATAGCCTGACGGGTGCCGATCTCCCGTATTCGCTCCATAACCGAGGCGAGCATGATATTCATGATCCCGATACCTCCGACAATCAGCGAGATCCCTGCAATCGCTCCCAGAACGATATTGAAAATATCCTTGGTGCGTTGTTCCTGCTTGAGCAAAAGTTCAGGAACAGTTATCTTGAAATCTGCCACCCCGTTATGCCGGCGCATCAGCATCCTGGTCATAATTTCGGTGGTGGTTTTTAGTTCTTCGGTTTTATTAACCTGAACAACCAGTTTGTCGAGCTGATTGTAGTTAACTGCTTCAGTAGTACCTGATTCAGATCCGGTAGTCAGGCTTGATGAGATCATCATTCCCCTGCCCATAAACACCTGCATTCCTGAAGAAACCTCTCCCATCTTGCGGTTGGCGATAGCCCGGTTCAGGTAACGAATCAACATCGTTTTTGAGGGAATGAATACCTCATCATTGGTATTCGAAATGCCCAGTCCGGCCGACGACGAAGCAACCACAACATCGCGTTGCCTTAATATCCCGATTATTCTCAGCCAGTTATGACCGACCTTGATATATTGACCAAGTGAATTCTCAGCAGGAAAAAGCAATGCGGCGACATTCGCCCCGATCACGCAAACGGCCTGTCCGCTCTCTTCATGAATGGTATTGAACAAGTCTCCCCTTTCCAGGCTTAGATTAAACAGGCTGAAATAAGAGGGGCTGACACCCATCAATACGGTCGGGCGACGTATCTGATTATGCTGTACAAATGAATTCAACTGGATTTCTGAACTAACGGCTTTCACAGTGGGAATAACCTCCTTGATCGCTTCCACATCGAGCAGGTTCAGCCCATCCGAAAACTTCTTCGTCTCTTTATTCCCTTCGTCAGAAGAGCTTGAAGAGGAGGAGGAGGAGGACTGATCGATGATCGGTTCAACAATGATGTTGTTCACTCCGACCAGTTTGATCTGATCCAGAATTTCCTTCTGCGCACCCTGGCCGATAGCCAGCATGCTGATGACCGCAGCCACACCGAAGATAATTCCGAGTGCGGTAAGCACCGATTTCACCTTGTTGGCTGTGATGGCCTCAACAGCGATTATAATATCATGGAAATACCTTCTGAACATAGTTGATAGATTAGCGTTGTGACTGCATTCTCATTCCACCTGCACCACCGGCAGGAGTCCTGCCTCCACGTTGCATCATAGCGCCATTGCCGCCTTTCATCATTTTCTGCATCGCTTCGCGCTGTTCCTTGGTCAGGCTTTTCATATCCATGCCCGGCATACCCTGTGGGCCGCCCTGGTTCATCATTCGCTCCCGATCAGCCTGTTCACGTTGCATCCGCTCCATATTCTCCTTCTTTTTCTTTTCTTCAAGAATCCGGCGTTGTTTTACTTTTTCGTAAATATCCAGGCCTTTGAACTCCCATTTGTCGGCATCAAGAGGAACCGTTAGAAATACTTCATCTTTTGCCTTCAGTCCCTCATTCACAATGATGAAATTTTCATTGGCTTCACCAAGATCCACAATCTGACGGATTTTTCCGGAAGTCAGATATACAAAGGACATTGAATCCGTCGAATGGACAGACTCCAGAGGTATAAAATTCACATTGTCGTAAGAGTTGGTCTTTATCTGAGTGATCGTGGTCATGGCTGGCCTTAAAGTAGTATCGCTTTCGTTCAGCAACACACTGACCTCGAAAACTTTGGCATCAGAATTGGGCAATTGTTCTCCGACATTGGCTACTTCAGATACTTTTCCGGTATAGTGTTTATCGGGAAATGCATCAACCCCAATGGAAACGGTCTGTCCAATGCTTATTTTACTGATATCTATCTCATTGACATACGTTTTCGATATCATCTTCGACAAATCAGGCAGCGTGGCAACAACGGGATCCCATGCGGAAATTTGTGATCCCACTTTACGTTTGGTCCCGCCCCACTCTTTTTTATAAATAACCATTCCATCCTGAGGAGCATAAACGGTAAAGGCGTCGAGAACCTTATTCAACTCATTCCTTTGCTGATATTGCCGTTTAAGGCTGATTTCAGCTTTCACCATTGAGGCTTCGGATTGTTCCTTGCGCAGTGAATAGTTGGTTTTTGCCTGTTCATAAGCCCTTTTTGCTTTATCGAGGTTCATTACATTCTGTCTGATAGTTGCCGGTGGTTCGAATTTCGATTGGTCAAGGATGATCTGCTTCTCTTCCAATGCATACTCAAGGTCCTTGATCTGGTTCCGGTAGTCGCGCAAACTCATGGTGGTATCCAGCTGGGTCTGACGCAGTGAGGCTTCATCTTTTTCAATTTGATCTTCCATCGACTGGAGTGAACTGGTGGCCTCTGTTTTATCCAGGCTGGCGATGTAATCACCGGTTTTCACCACACTGCCTTCCGGTATCAGATCGACCAGTTTGACATTGTGAACCCGGGCATCCCTCAATCCCTCAGGACCGCGAATATCAACAGAATTCAGGGCCTGCAGTTCGCCGGTCGTGCTGACAATAACATCAAATTGCCCGGATTCAACCACCGCCTTAATCATTACGGTTTTGTCCTTCCGGGTCGCGCTGTAAATCAAGACACCTCCAAGGATCACAACAAATATAATTCCATAGATCCAACGTCTTTTCATAACAAAATGGATTAGTAAGATTGTCGAAAAAAATTATCCGGCTGCAAACTTAATCTAACGATTCAGTTTGATAAAATAAACCTCCTCCAATTCCCGATTTTTAACAATTCTTAACAAAATCGCGGATTTCCTGAACTATCTGATTTCCCAGCCGGTCAGCCTCCTCAAATGAATGAGCCTCTGAATAGACCCTGATGATCGGTTCGGTATTGGATTTTCTCAGGTGAACCCAGCTTTCCGGGAATTCAATTTTCAAACCGTCGGATGTAATGCGGGGATAGCTGTCATATTTTTGGGCAATTACCGTAAATACCCGGTCAATCTCAGATCCGGCAGGCAGTTCGATCCTTTTTTTTGCCATTTCGAAAAAGGGCAGCTCATTTTTGATTCCGGTCATGGTTTTCCCACATTGAACAAAGTGGGTTAAGAAAAGGGCGATTCCAACCAGCGCATCCCTTCCGTAATGAAGGGCCGGAAAAATGATCCCTCCGTTGCCTTCGCCTCCGATCAGTGCACCGGTTTCTTTCATACCGGCGACCACATTGACTTCACCCACAGGCGTTGCCCGATAGGTTCCTCCATGCTTTTCGGTGATCACCCGGAGTGCCCGGCTGGATGACAGGTTTGAAACGGTATTGCCACCTTTTCCGGAAAGCAGATAATCGGCCACGGCAACGAGCGTATATTCTTCCCCAAAAAAGGTGCCGTCCTGGTTGACCAAAGCCAGCCGGTCGACATCCGGATCCACCGCAATGCCGAGATCAGCCTTGTTTTCCACGACTGCCCCGGCCAGTTCGGTCAGGTTCTCGGGGAGTGGCTCAGGGTTATGGGCAAATTTCCCGTCGGGAACCCCGTTCAGCGAAACCACCTGTCTGACACCCAAGGCTTCGAGCAATGCAGGTACCGCTAATCCTCCCACCGAGTTGACCGAATCAACCACCACGCTTATCCCTGCTACGGCTATTGCCTCCCGGTCGACCTCAGGCAGATCCAGAACTTTACGGATATGATAGGGTAAAAAATCTTTCACTACGGATGTTCCCAGCTGATCAGCCGGGGCAAACTCAAATTCCTGCGCCGCCGCCAGGGCCAGCACTTGCTTTCCATCCCGGTCAGACAGGAACTCCCCGTTCCGGTCAAGAAGCTTCAGCGCATTCCATTGAGCCGGATTATGGCTGGCTGTCAGAATGATACCGGCGATAGCGCTACTGCAGGTCACAGCCAGCTCAACCGTCGGGGTGGTAGCCAGGCCCGCGTTGATCACATCGATGCCCAATGCATTTAATGTGGAACAGACTATGGAGTCCACCAGAGTGCCGGATACCCTCGCATCCCGGCCGACAACCATAACGGGTCGGGCACCTGAAATATTTTCCTGGTTCAGCGCCCAGGTGCCGAAAGCTGCCGTGAATTTTACCAGGTCCAATGGGGTTAACCCTTCACCGGAGCGGCCGCCAATGGTCCCCCGGATTCCTGAAATCGATGGAATTAATGTCATAAGATGAGTATAGAACCGGCAAGGTATTGAGTTTTCGTGATAACTTTGCAACCGGCAACTTTTTTTTGCCAACCTTTGCACTCTCAATAAATTAAGTCATAGTGAACAAAAAACCAATCAGTGTGATCAAGCCCCCGAGGCCCGAAAGTGTTCGTATTAACCGTTATATTGCCTCCTCGGGAATTTGCTCGCGCCGGGATGCTGACGAGCTGATCAAAAAGGGTGTCGTGGAAATCAATGGTCAAAAAGTCACTGAACTGGGAACTCAGGTAAACCCTGGCGACACCGTGAAAGTGAACGGTAAAATGATCAGGAATGAACGAAAGGTATATATTGTACTGAATAAACCTAAGGACACCCTCACCACTACCGATGATCCCGAAGGCCGGCGCACGGTGCTCGACCTGGTGCATGACGCCACAACCGAGCGGATTTTCCCGGTCGGACGGCTCGACCGGAACACCACCGGCGTTCTTCTTTTGACCAACGACGGAGATTTGGCCAGTAAACTCACCCACCCGAAATACAACGTTAAAAAGATCTATGAGGTTCGCACTGCTCAGAATGTAACCGATGAAATGATGAAAGCCCTGGTTGAAGGCATCGAGCTCGAAGACGGCTTCATGAAAATGGATTCAGTCTTTTTAATCGACCCGGCTTCAAAAAAAGATCTCTCTGTCGAAATTCACTCGGGAAAAAACAGAATTGTCAGACGGATGTTTGAACATTTAGGCATTGAGATTGTTAAATTAGACAGGGTCTATTTCGCCGGACTGACCAAAAAAACCCTCTCCCGAGGTAAATGGAGATATATGACTCCTAAAGAGGTCGGTTGGCTCAAAATGAATAAGTAAGCAATGAAATCCGGATTTGTAAACATAATCGGCAATCCTAACGTGGGGAAATCCACCCTGATGAACGCCCTCGTCGGGGAGCGGCTGTCTGTCATCACAGCCAAATCACAAACCACGCGCCATCGTATTTTTGGCATCGTCAACGGAGATGATTATCAAATAGTCTATTCCGACACTCCGGGTTTGATCAAACCTGCATACAAGCTGCAGGAATCCATGGTCAAAGCTGCCAGATCGGCACTCTCAGATGCCGACATCCTGCTCTATGTAACCGATATTCTGGAAACTTCCGATAAAAATCCGGATATCCTGTCGATCGTCCAACAGTCAGAGGTCCCGCTCTTACTGATTCTGAACAAGATCGACATCAGCAATCAGGAGCAGGTCGAGGAGCTGGTGGAAAAATGGCAGGGAATCTTCCCGAAAGCCGAGATATTCCCGACATCGGCTCTCCTGAAATTCAATCTGGATAACCTTTTTAACCGGATATTGGAATTACTGCCTGAAAATCCCCCCTATTTTGATCAGGATCAGCTGACCGACCGTCCGGAACGGTTTTTTGTGACAGAGATTATTCGTGGCGCGATTCTTGAGAACTACCAGAAAGAGATACCCTATTCAGTGGAGCCGGTGGTCGAGGAATTCAAGGAAGAAGCCAACATCATCCGCATTCGTACGGTAATTTATGTAGAACGCGACTCACAGAAAGGAATACTCATCGGCCATAAAGGTGCTTCACTCAAGCAGGTAGGCATGCAGGCAAGAAAAGATCTCGAAATATTCTTCGAAAAGAAAGTTTTTTTAGAAATGTTCGTAAAAGTCGCTCAGGATTGGAGAAACAGGCCTGACAGCCTGAAATCCTTCGGCTACGAACTCTGATACGTAAAAAATCATTATGGCTAATATAGTTGCAATTGTAGGCCGGCCAAACGTCGGTAAATCAACCCTTTTCAACCGGATCACACAAACCCGGCAGGCAATCGTTCATGAATCGAGCGGGGTAACCCGCGACCGTCATTACGGAAAAGCATTCTGGAACGGGTATGAGTTTTCCATGATCGATACCGGCGGTTACATTACCGACTCCGAGGATGTTTTTGAAGAGGAGATCCGAAAACAGATCACCCTCGCGATCGAAGAAGCTGATGTCATTATTTTCGCCGTTGACGTGGAATCGGGAATCACCGATCTGGATAAAACAGTTGCCGGTATCTTGCGTAAAGTGAAAAAACCGGTTTTTCTAGCTGTCAACAAGGCCGATAATAACAAACGGTTCATGGAGGCCAATGAATTTTACAGCCTCGGACTGGGAGATATTTACCCGGTTTCAGCTATGAACGGAACCGGTACCGGAGAACTTCTGGATGCAGTAACCGGCGCTTTTGAAAAAGCCATTTTCGATGAAGAGATTCCTGATATTCCGAAATTCGCTGTGGTCGGCCGCCCGAATGTGGGCAAATCCTCGTTTATCAATGCAATGCTCGGAGAAGACCGGAATATCGTCACACCGATTTCCGGAACCACCAGAGACTCCATCCATACCCGATACCAGAAATTCGGCCTCGATTTTTTTCTCATCGATACAGCCGGACTTCGCAAGCGGGGAAAAGTATCTGAAGATGTGGAGTTCTATTCCACAATGCGCTCCATCCGGGCAATTGAGAATTCAGATGTTTGCCTGCTGATGATCGATGCCGTTGAAGGGGTTACAGCCCAGGACATTACGATTTTCGGAAATATTCAGCGCAACCGCAAGGGAGTGGTACTCCTCGTTAATAAATGGGATCTGATTGAAAAAGACACTCACTCGGTAAAAACCTTTACCAAGGAAATTCAGGAACGTATCGCCCCTTATACCGATGTGCCCATCTTATTCACTTCGGCGCTAACCAAACAAAGGGTGCTGAAAGCGCTTGAAACAGCTGTGGAGGTTTATAACAACCGGATACAGAAGATCCCGACCCATAAGCTGAACGACCTTCTCCAGGAAATGATAGAAGCCTATCCTCCACCTGCAATCAAGGGGAAATTCATTAAAATCAAGTACGCCACGCAGCTTCCGAACCAGACTCCTTCATTCGCCTTTTTCTGTAATCTTCCTCAATACATCAAGGAACCTTACAAGCGTTATATTGAAAATAAAATCCGCGAGAACTTTAACTTTACCGGCGTTCCGATCCAGATCTTTTTCAGGGAAAAATAACCGATATGAAATTCAGCCTGTCATCTTCAGTTAAATATCTTGCTGTGCTGATATTTTTGCCAGCCTGCCAGAAAATTGTGGATTACCCGAACGAACCCTCCATCTCCTTTACCGCGGT
>JAQWAJ010000017.1 GCA_028707745.1 Bacteroidales bacterium
CCTGAAAAGTCATCTAAGAAAGACCAAAGCGGATAACCATAATTATCCCGGAGGATTTGCCTTACAGGTGCTATACCCTGGCGGAGAAGCTTTTGTAACTGCCGGTATGGGTGGCCCCGGAAATAATATTCATTTCAGAGCAGCCAGTAATACAAAAACGCTGACATCCACGGCTATACTGCTTTTGGCTGAAAGAGGCAAAATCGATCTTAACCAGAGAATTACCGATACCATGCCGAAATCCCGCAAAACCTATTTGCCGGATGGGCCTGAGTATGCGATTCCTTTTAAGAATGAAATAACCATTCTGCAACTACTGCAGCACCGGGCTGGGGTTTTCGATGTGTCGAATTTCAACGTGCCGGACACGGTTACCGCCGATGTTCGATATAAAGGCAAAAATTACGTCGAGTTCGTTTTGGAAAATCATCCCAGTCATACATTCACTTTCGAAGAGCTGATCAGTGTGAATGCAACCTGCGGGCTTTATGATTTCCGACCGGGGACCGGTTATCATTATTCGAACACCGGGTATTCCATTCTGGGTAAGATTATTGAACGGGTATCCGGAAAAACTTACTGTCAGTTCATTCGCGATGAAATTTTGGAACCGATGGGCATGCGATCATCATCGATGCCCGAAGCCGGAAATGAGCAACAATTGCCCCAACCCTTTGCCGCCGGATATGTCCAGCTTGAAGACGAGGTAATCAATGCTACGGAATCCAATATCTCCGCAAATGTTGCTGAAGGTAACATGGTTACCACTCCTGATGATCTGGCAAAATTTCTGCGCAGTTTGTTGAGAGGAGAGGGCGTACTGAGCTCCACCTGGGTAAACAGTGTCATGATGAATGTCATACCAACCCAACCCGTCAGCAATTCAGCCTACGGTTGTGGAATTACGTTTACGAATAATCTGGGCTACGGCCATAATGGAGCTCATGCCGGATATCTGTCACAGATGGTTTATGATCCTCAAACCGATATCACACTGGTTATATTCACCAATACCTGGGATATGACAGACGAAGTGACTTCGCTGGGAAAACAGATGACAGGAATGCAGGAAGTTCTTTACCAATCGAAACAAATTATCACTGATCATCTTCGTAATTAGCAGAATATTAAATAAATATCAAATGGAACCAGTTCGTATTTTATTCTCGGCCATTAACGGATATGGCTTTTATTATCTGAAAACCCTCTTTGAAGAGATACCTGAAGATCAGGCTGTTATATGCGGTGTAATCGCCCCGCACCCTGAAAAATCTGATTATTTTGAAAAGCTGACCGGCATGGGTGTGCCGATCTATAAAGATTTTGATTCCTTTTTCAAGGATGGTCACCAGGCAGATCTGACGGTGATTTCATCCCCGTTACAGTATCATGTACCTCAGGCAATCACTGCATTGCGATATGGAAGTAATGTATTGGTAGATAAGCCTGTAGGGGTAACGCCTGAAGAGGTCAGCGAACTGATATCGGTTAAAAATAAGACGGATAAATGGGTTGAGGTAGGCTATCAGTGGTCGTTCTCCAGTGCCATCCAAAATCTGAAAAAAGATATATTGGCCGGTAAATTCGGCAAAGCGATCCGGATGAAAGCGATCTGCATGTGGCCGCGCGGATATGCCTATTTCGGCAGGAACAACTGGGCCGGGAAGATCAGGGCCAATGACGGTACCCTGATTCTCGACAGTGTGGCTAACAATGCCAATGCCCATCACCTGCACAACCTGTTTTTCCTCTCGGGACCGGTCATGAACCTGAGTTCAGTGCCGGTATCGGTTACGGGTAAGCGCTATCGTGCCAATGAAATCGAGAATTTCGATACGGTCGTTTGCAAGGCGCTAACCGACACGGGAGTCGATATTCAGTTTTATGCAACCCATGTCGCTGAAAATCCGCTGAATCCGGCATTCTATCTCGAATTTGAAAAAGCCAATATCCGCCTGGATGCCGATTCCAATGGCATTGAAGCTACCTTGGCTGATGGAACCACCATGAATTACGGACATCCCGATTCGGATCATCAGTTCAAAAAACTCTTTGTGGGAATTGAAAAATGTAAAAACCCGGGAGTATCGATCTGCCCCCCGGAAGCTGCAATTTCTCAAACGATTTGTATCAACGCATTGAATGAATTGCCCGAAGCCATTCAGAATTTCCCTGCAGAATCTGTGGTTATGGCAGAAGACAGGCGTTGGGTCAAAGGGCTTGGAGAGAAGATGGTGGAGGCGTATGGTACGTGGGGAGTGTTGGAGTGACGAGTGACAAGTGACGAGTGACGAGTGAAAAAACAACAGAAGCACATTAAAATGAATTCACGTCAGTTAGTTGAGAAGACCCTGAATTTTGATTCTCCATCGCGGATTCCCCGGCATCTGTGGTTATTGCCTTGGGCCGAGCTGCGATATCCGGAGTATTCAGCGAAGATCAGGCAAATGTACCCTGATGATATTGCCCAGGCGCCGGCTGTATTTAATAAGCCGCTGAATCTTACTGGCGGCAAGTATAAGAAGGGATTGTACATTGATGAGTGGGGATGCAAGTTCATGAACATGGAAGAAGGGTTGATGGGCATCGTTCATGAGCCATTGATTAAAGAGTGGTCCGACCTCGAAACCTTTCATACTCCGGATGCCGCGCTCGATATTGACACTGATGCGATCAACCGCTTTTGCCATTCGACCGACAAATTCGTTTATGCCGGGAGTATCGTCAGGCCCCTCGAAAGGTTCCAGTTTCTCCGCACGATGGAACAATCGATGACGGATGTGCTGTTTGAGGAGCCTGAATATGTTGAATTGCTGAACCGAATGCATATCCATTTTTGCAAAGAGGTGGAAGTATGGGCCAAAACTGACATCGACGCCATATTCCTGATGGACGACTGGGGCACCCAGCATGCCATGATGCTGTCGCCCGATGTGTTCCGGAAATATTTCAAGCCGATGTATAAAGAGTATTGCGAGATTGCCCGTCACTATGGGAAATATGTATTTATGCACTCCGATGGCAACATCGAAGAGATCATGCCTGAACTTGCCGAAGTGGGTGTAAATGCGATCAATAGTCAGCTTTTCTGTATGGATATGGATCGTTTAAGCCGGGAAGTGGCCGGAAAAATCTCTTTCTGGGGTGAGATCGACAGGCAGAATATTTTGCCAAACGGAACTGAAGATGACATCCGTGATGCAGTGAATCTGATTTACACAAAACTTTACAGAAATGGTGGGGTTATCGCACAATGCGAATTTGGCCCGGCCGCCAATCCGGAGAATATTTTAAATGTCTTTAAATACTGGAACAGAATAACACAAAACCAATAATTATAAAATGAAACGTTTATTACTCCTCGTGCTCCTGATTCCCGTTTGTCTGGTTGCGACTGCACAGACTCCGGTACAACAGATCCCACTGAAGAAGTATCTGGAATATGCCAGGGCTTCTGCTGATTATGTTTATAGTCAGAAAGATTCAATCGTGATTAAATGGCGTAAAGCTATGGACCCGGAAGATATTTTCGGATACCGTGCTCCGGGTAACCTGCTTGAAATGGCCGCTATTTATGCAACCCTTTATGAAATGGAGGGAAATAAGAAATATGCAGAACGGGCAAAAGAAGTTCTTCTGACTTACGGCGATTACGCAAAAGAGTTTCCGGTAGCCATAGCCCGCCGAAAAGCGGATTATGTTGACGGTGTGCCGGCACTGCCTGATTTCTTTACCACCATGCGATATCTGCAGGCTTACGATAAACTGAAGGATAAAGGTATACTGAGTGTATCTGAAAAAGCCAAAGTTGAAGACCTGATCGCAAAATGCCTGGTGTTTCTCCTCCGCACGCAGGAATGGGGCGCCATGAATCGGTCGGCTTTGCGTGCCGAGACTTTGTGCTGGGCCGTCAGGGTTTTGCCAAATCATCCGGTTACACCGATGTTGAAAACATACGAACAAGCGTTGCTTTCAGATAACTGGGGCAAATGGGAAATTGAAGATGCATCCTTATATCATGGGGTATGGCTATACTCTCTGATCGGTTGTGCAGATGCCAAAAACCAGATGAAAGAATTGTTCGAAGCTCCTACTATTTACTTCTATTCCAGGTACTTCACTCAACTGATGTCTCCGCAGAGCATGATCCCGGATTACGGTGATGCCGCGAATTATACGAACTGGAACCGATGGATCGTGTTCTTTGAAACTGCCGCTAAACAGTATAATAACCCGAATATGAAATGGGCTGCCACCATGATTTCCCAAAAATTCATGGATCTCAGCAAACCTACCAGCGTAGGTCTCGGTTATATGCTGCTCGATGCCTATCGTTTCGGATCCGATAAAATTATCCCGAAAGCCCCATCAGAAATGAGCGAAGAGGTTCTCGAAGATATGGTTGGCAAGAAAATGGTTTACCGCAACGGCTGGGATGCAAAGTCGACCTATATGTTGCTGAATTACCGGGATGAAGGTGACGGTGGCTTACTCTATCGTGATTATTTGCGTAATGCAATTCCTATTGAGGAAGAAAAAGTTACTCACGGTCATGCAGATGAAAACAGCATCGCCCTGTTGACCTATAAAGGATCAACTTTGCTGACCGATGGCGGCTATCGCGATTTTCTGCCCAGCGGCTATTACGGATCATTCCGTCAGGATTACTTCCACAACCGGTTGTGCGTCAGAAATGAGAAAGTTTGGTTTGGCCAGAACAAGGGTGAATATCGTTACGGACAGCCTGATCATCCTGCTATTGACCGCCAGAACATCATGGATTTCATGCACAACGCAGGCTCGTACCGGAAAACCAGAACCCAAAAGGTTGATTTTCTTACTTATCCTGATCATGATTATACCAGAACGCGTGTGATCGATGATGAAATGGGATATGAAAGCGACCGGGTGATCGTATATGTAAAAGATCCTGAAATGTTTGTTGTTTTCGATGTGCTCAAATCGAGATCTGAACAGTTCTTTACCGGTGTTAATCTTTGGCATGCACAAAAAATTGTGAGCCAGGGAAATCATTGGTATGATACTAAATATGAAACTGTTGCAACTCTTAAAGTTCCTGGCGACCAAAACCTGTTGATCTATTTCCCGAAGAATCATTATCGGTTTGAACAGACCAACAAAGAGAACCGTAACTATCAGCAGGAAATGGCAATTGCCGAATATTCAGGACAATTCTTTGAACTGGGGCAACAGACCGGTTTCGTTACTGTGTTAATTCCGCATTCCGAAAAAGTGAATCCTGAAACCCTGATCAAGGGAATTGAATATGTGCCTGCTTCAACTGAAGAAGCCGGGATGGCTGTCAGAATTAAGCTGGCCGACAAAACCATTTTTGTGGGTATGAAAAGTGATCTGAAAGAAGATCTGGTTAAAGATTACCAGCGCCCGAAATATGATTTTGCTACTGGAAAACTCGCTTATGGTGATATTGAAACCAATGCTGATTTCTTTTATACCGAGCAAAAAGGCGATAAGCTCTCCTTTACCGTGGTTAACCTGACCAAAGCAACTTACAAGGGTAAAACTCTGTATGAACAGCCTTCGTCCTATTTCGGACTTAATTTCGATGGTCGTCAGGATGCTCCGGATATCGGGAAAGCCAGACTATGGAGAGATACGATCGTAGTTAAATGATTTGAATGAACTGATCATGGAAAATATTAGAAACCAGATTGTTTCGGGGGGGATGGTGCCGGTTTTTAACCACACCGATCAGGAGATTGCCTGTCGGGTTGTTAAAGCTTGCTATGACGGAGGTTTACGGGTTTTTGAATGGACGAACCGGGGTGTTGAAGCAGAGGGGATGTTTAAGGTGGTTAAAGAGTTCATCAGCAAAAACTGCCCCGGAATGCTGCTGGGTGTGGGATCTGTGTTCGATGGGGATACCTGTCGCAGGTTTCATGCCATGGGAGCCTCATTCATCGTGAGTCCTGTGGTAGATCCGGAAATGGCTAAGGCTTGTAAAGAGCTGAAAGTTATGTGGATACCCGGTTGTGGTACGGTTACTGAAATTTTTCAGGCACAGAAATGGGGTGCCGGAATCGTTAAGATATTCCCTGGTGATGCGGTAGGTGGTCCCGGCTTCGTGAAAGCGGTGCTGGGGCCCATGCCGTGGGCGCAGATCATGCCAACCGGTGGGGTTAGTCCCGAACCGGAAAATCTGAAGGCCTGGTTCAAAGCCGGTGTCTGCTGCGTGGGAATGGGATCCAAACTGTTCACTAAAGAGAGGATCAATGATCCGGATCCGGAAAAACTCGTCCTGGAGATTAAAATAGTGATGCAAACTATCGAAGGATGCAGGATGAAATAACCGGAGCAGGTATGGTAATCGCAGAAACCAATCTTCGCGACGTAGGAGGAATCCTGACGAAGAGCGGACAAACCATCAGAAAGGGATTACTATACCGGTCGGGGAACCTTGAAAAATTGAATAAAGAAAACCAAATGGCTGTCTGTGGGTTAAACCTGCAGACAGCCATTGATTTTCGTGCTGATGAGCAACGGAAAAGATCCCCGGGGAATTATTCCGGTATACGGGAAGTTGTTCTTCCCTGCGACATCGACAGGCCCACGAGAGAGCGCCTGAAACCTCTGCTGATGCGCCGTTCGGGAGACGAAGCAATCATCGGCGCCATGGATAGCGTGTACCGCGAAATGGTTGATATGATGGTTCAGCCCGTGGGTGATATGATCAGAATTCTGCTGAATCCGCATGACCGACCGGTGCTCATTCACTGCCAGGGTGGGAAGGACCGCACCGGTTTTGCCACCGCGGTGATCTATTGGATACTCGATGTGGATCAGGAAGTTATTATTCACGATTATCTGAAATCCAACGAGTTCATGCATAAAAAGCTCCGTAAAATTATCAGACGGATGAGGATCTTTACCTTCGGAATATTTCCGAAAAGCAACCTGTATGCAGCATTCGAAGTTAGGGCACAATACCTTGACTCTGCCTGGTCGGTGATCCAGACAAAATATGGCGGGCTCGAAGGCTATCTGGCTGCAGCAGGAATCGGGACGGAGGATATTACTAAACTCAGGGAGGAACTCATGGAGACCGGAGAACGGAGACCGGAGACCGAAACCCAAAACCCAATACCCAAAACACAAAACACAAAACCCAATACCCAAAACGCGAGACGCGAGACGCGAGACCCGAAACCTGATACCCATTCTTAGCATGATAACCGACCTCCTCATCGCATTAGCAGCGGCCCTGACAGCGGGATTTATCAATGCTGTGGCCGGCGGAGGAACTCTGGTGAGTTTCCCGGTGCTGATTGCATTGGGATTGCCTCCGGTGGCTGCAAATGTGACGAATACCGTGGCGCTCTGTCCCGGTTATTTTGGTGGGATTCTTGCTCAGCGCAAGGATTTTGCCACACATAAAAAAAGCTTTACCTGGTTCTGCCTTTGAGTATTCTTGGAGGGATTACCGGAGGCCTGATTCTGCTGAATACCGGAGAAAAGGCTTTCGAAGGAATTATTCCGTACCTGATTCTGCTGGCCTGTCTGCTTTTGGGCATTCAGGTTCCGGTTAAAAAGTGGATGCAATCCCGGAGCGGAAAACAGCACAGCACCCTGATCAAACGTGCCGGCGCTCCGGTCATGCTTTTTCTGGCATCGGTTTACGGCGGTTATTTCGGTGCCGGAGTGAGTGTTATCGTCATTGCTGTTCTCGGACTGATTTATGATGACTCGCTAAACAGTTTAAACGTCCTGAAACAAGCGATCTCATTCAGTATCAATATTTCAGCAGCGATCTATTTCTGCTTTTCGGGCCAGGTTAATTGGGCCTTTGCGCTCGTAATGATGGCTGGTGCTGTACTCGGCGGTTTATTAGGCGGCCGTTTCGCAAGCCGAATTAAACCCTCGGCACTCCGCTGGACCGTCATTGTTATCGGAAGCACCGCCGCCCTGATCTATCTGTTTAAGTAAACAACAACTACAACAACGACAACAGTTACAACAACTACAACAATTACAACAACTACAACAATTACAACAACTACAACAACTACAACAACTACAACAACTACATCCTCCAAATCTTCAACCTTTCTACCCTTATGAAAACAAAACTCCCCCTTCTCCTGATTGCCTGCATGCTCTGCCTTGGAGCCTTTGCTCAAAAAGAAAAAGGAAGCACGCCGGTATCTTCAACTGAATTCCGTGGTGTCTGGCTGCATTCGACTTTTTTCGATAAAAAGGCCGATATTGCCCGCGCACAAATTGTCAAACTCTTTGATTCCTACCAGGAAATCGGAATCAATAATTTGTTCTGCTACTATACTTTACCTGAGGAAAACGGTCTCGACTGGGATTATCTCCAGGTATTGATCGATGAGGGGCACAAGCGGGGAATCAGGATACACCCGACTTTCTGTCCCGGTCATGAAACGGCCAGCATCGGCGAAATCAAGGATCATCCGGAGTGGTTGATCGTTAACCGTGATGGGACAAAATTCAATGCGCTGAATTTAACCCGCGCTGATGTTCGTGATTTCTGGAAGAGGCAGATCCGGGAAGTCATGAAGTACGATATTGACGGCATTCATCTCGATTACATGCGGTTTCCGGTCAATCAGCAATTCAGCTATGACAGCCTGACTATCAGTCTTTTCAGAAAAGAGTATGGCCGCTCACCGCTCGACGATTCACAGGATGACGGCAGCATTCTCTGGTGTGAATGGATCAACTGGAATGGAAGGCAGATAACCGGACTACTTAGGGAGATCCGGGAACTGGTCAACCAGTCGGGCAAGAAAATTCTGCTGGGTGCCGACGTATTTCCGAATCCCGAGACCTCAAAAGTATTGATCGGACAGGATTGGGCCAGCTGGGCCCAAACCGATTTACTGGATTTCATCTGCCCGATGTTTTATACCAACAACCTTGATCTTTTCAGGGAATATACAGACCGTGCGGTAAAGATTACAAAGAAAGGTATGGGTGTTTACCCGGGTGTTGGGGTAGGGACATCTCATAATAAGATTACTAAAGACCTGTTAGTTAAAGAGGTACAGATCACACGTGATGCGGGCACTGGCGGTGTCATCTTTTTTTCGGGCTTTTCATTCGATTCAGGAATGAGTGATACCCTAAAAACAACATTGTTCAGAAAATAGTAATTCCATTTTTAGCATAAAATGAAAAGGTTAGGATTTATTTCGATTCTCGCAGTATTTTTCTGTGCTTCCTGTTTTACGCAAAATGGTAAACAAACAGATGTGATTACTGGCAAATACTGGAAAAATCAGGTTGTCAAAGATATATTGCCGTACTGGACTAATCTTGCTCAGGACACACTCAACGGAGGGTTTTTTACGACTCTGGATTCTGTCTGGAAACCATTTGGTGATACCCGTAAGTATCCGAGTATGCTGTCGAGGCATGTATTTGGCTACTCGGTTGGATACTTGCTATCGGGAGATCAGCATTACCTGGATATTGCGCGTAAGACTGTTGATTATCTTCTGGATCATGCATGGGATAAGGAATATGGAGGGTGGTATGATGTCTTGGATGAGCAGGGAAATCCCTTGGAAACCACCAAAAACATGTTCATCCAGGTTTACTCTACAACCGGACTTGCGATGTACTACTTCGTTACGAGAGATCCCAGGGTGCTGGAATATGTTGAAAAATCGAATCACCTGATTGAGGCTAATGCCTGGGATCAGGATTTTGGCGGATACTATAATAAAATGACCCGGGATTGGAAGGTGCTTGACAGCACAAAATCAATCAGTTCAGAGATTACTCCTGTTTCGGGATATCTGCTTTACCTCTATCAGGCCACGCATGAAGAGAAATATCTCGATCAGTGCCGGAAAATTCTGGATATGATTACCAGACAAATGATCGACCCTGAAAGCGATTGGGTTCTGGAATCCTTCTCACGGGAATGGCAATACCAGCCTGGAGCGCAGAATGAAACCGAAATCAGTCCCGGGCATAATATCGAAGTGGCCTGGATGCTTTACCGTTATTACCTGATTACCGGCCGGACGGACTATCTCGACCGAGCCAATCGATTAGGTGCCAAACTATTTCAGTTTTGTAACCAACCGGATCTGAATTTCTGGTATAATTCAGTGGGTCGTTTAAATCCGGAGCAGACCGCTGATATTACATACTGGTGGGTACAAGCTTATGGTATTATGTTTGACCTTATATCCTACCGTATTCAAAACCAAAACAAATACCTGGATGATTACCGGAAAGGAGCCTCCTTCTGGGATTCCTGTTTTGTGGACCGGAAGAATGGAGATACCCAGTTCAGTGTTCTGACCAATGGAAAAGTGAAGGAGGCACTGAAAGCCAACCAATTTAAAGCATCCTACCACAATGCCGAAAATGGAATGCTCAACTATCTCTATCTGAATGCATGGGTAAACAAAGAACCGATTGAATTGTATTTCTATCTTTCGGGGGATAGGGGAGACAAACCGTTTTATGCCAGTCCGATCGAAGGGAATGATCTAATGATTAAAAGTATTGAAACTGATAACAAATCTACAGTGATCCTTTCCAAGGACCGCCTTTCGGCAAACATTAAAGGGAAGAACAATACCCGGCTGAAAGTAACCCTCATCACAAACTAAGTAACTCGTCACCCGTCACTCGTCACTTCTTATGCAATCCACCACCAATCTCCCCTCCCTCGCCCTGCAGCTGGGGGCCACCCGCGCCGCCATCGTAGAGGTTTCTGAAATCCAGTTTTCTGATACCTTTCGTCAGTTGTGCGAATTGAACTCCTGCGGAAAGTACAATGCCAGCTGGATGTGCCCGCCGGCCATCGGACCCTGTGATGAACTCAGAAACAAGGTCCTTGAATTTGACCAGGGATTGGTGGTTCAGACCGTTTATTATCTGGAGGACTCTTTTGATTTTGAGGGCATGATGACAGCGGCAGCTATTCACGAAAAGGTGTTCCGGGATATTCTTAATCGTGTCAGAGACGAACATTTGCTGGATCCTTTTCTGGCATTAAATGCCGGAGTTTGTAAATTCTGCGAGAATTGCAGTTATCCCGACCGGGAATGTCTGTATCCTGATGAAGCCCTCTCCTCGGTTGAAGCCCATGGCATCGATGTGACTGCGCTGGTCACGGCGTGCGGAATACCTTACAACAATGGTCCGGCTTCGGTTTCGTATGTGGGGATGATACTTTTTAAAAGTACTGGACTATGAATAAAATCGCCATTCTAATTGCCTTAGCCATATACGGAGGAATCAATTTCTATTTGTTAAAACGTTCATGGCAGGCAATTCCGGCTAATCCTTTGGTTCATACGATTTTCACTGTCCTGTTTGTGATTGTTTCACTATCGTTTTTCGTGGCCATGGCATTGGGTAACCGGTTGCCAATCAGTTTGGTGGCAGTTCTGGAGAATATCGGGGCGTACTGGGTTATCGGGCTCTTCTATTTTATTATCGCAGCAGTGATTTTGGATGTCATCAGGGTATCAAATCATTTTCTGAATTTTTATCCGGATTGGATCACTGGTCACTATCAACAGGTAAAATTCATTGTTTTCCTTTCGTTGATCGGCCTGTTTGCATTGGTATCACTGATAGGGAACTATCGGTTCCGTCATCCGGATATCAGGCAGGTAAATCTGGAGATGACAAAAGGCGACGGACCGGCCGGATCACTGACTGTTATTGCTGCCAGTGATGTCCATCTGGGTAACACCATCCGGAAAAACCGGTTAAAAAAGTATGTCAAGCTCCTGAATGAACAGCATGCCGATCTGATTTTATTCGTGGGAGACCTCGTCGATCACAGCATGAGACCAGTTGAAATAAACAAAATGGACGAGGAGCTTCGGCAACTAAAGTCGCGGTACGGAGTATACGGGATTTTCGGCAACCATGAGTATTATGGTAATATATTGAAGGCCAAAGAATTCTATGCCAAATCGGGAATAACACTACTCAGGGATACAGCACTGACTATTGATAACCGGATAGTTCTGATCGGTCGTGACGATATTTCTCAACACCGCCGAAAGCCGTTAAAAGAGATACTTGACCCGGTGAGTGTGAACCTGCCTGGCATTTTGCTGGATCACAACCCGTCAAAACTTGGGGATGCTCTGAAAAACGGTATCGATTTGCAAATTTCCGGACATACACATGACGGACAGATTTTTCCGGTGAACCTGATCGTCAGAAAAATGTATCAGTTGGCTTATGGTTATCAAAAGATTGAAAATACTCATTTCTACGTGAGCTCCGGACTCGGTCTCTGGGCAGCACCGGTCAGGATCGGAACCCGATCTGAAATTGTACGGTTCAATATTCAATTGAAATAATGTTCGGCGAAGAGATTGGCTGATAGGTAGCAAGTAGTTTATATACTTCAAAATGATATCTTTATCAAACTAAAAACCTGACCATGAATAAATATCTCAAATCCGGATTCTATGTCGCTGGAGTGCTGCTTCTTGTGATCATTGCCAGTGGTTGTGCCCATAAGGAAGGGCTTGATATGGTGAGCAATCCCCATACTCATGGGTTTTGGAGCGGACTGCTGCATGGCATTATTGCTCCGTTTGATTTTGTGGGAATGCTTTTTTCCGACCGGATTGTCATGTATGC
>JAQWAJ010000369.1 GCA_028707745.1 Bacteroidales bacterium
CGACCCTGGCCGCCAATGCAGCTCTGGAAAATCAGAAGAAGACCAATAAGTTTTTCGTGATCACCAAACTGTTTGTAACATTCGTGATCACCTACTTTGTGTGGCTGAACATCCTCAATGGTTTCCCGGGATTCGTCTGGTCAGTGAACGATGCTTTCTATCGCTTCGTAAAATATCTGAAAATCTACGAGCACGATAAAGCATCAGGGTATCTGCCGGAGTAAAACCTCACCTGCCTCAACACGATCAATCTTCCTGAACGGCGTAAAAATCGAAATGCCTCCATTTCAGCATATCCTCTTTTTTCAGGATCGGAACAATTTCTGCATCGATGCTGAAACCACTGAAATAATAGAGTGAATATCCCTGTGATTTGAGCAGTTCAAAATGTTCGAACCGGTCTTTTTCGGAGTTTTTCCCGAAACATTCAGTGATTACTGCAGGCTTATATTGTTTCAGAAGATTGGATATCGACCGGATGATTTCCTTATCATATCCTTCGGTATCGATCTTGATGAGTCTCAGATTTGGCAACCGGTCAGGGAATGTTTCATTCAAAAATGATTCTAAACGGACTCCCTTGATTTTATGGCTGAGGGCAAATTTCCCGTGCCGGCTGATTTTCTCTTTCGATATTCCTCCATTGCAAAAGGAAGCTTCCGAGGAGTTGTAATAATACTCATCGTCAGCATCGGTAATGGCAAAATTGAAAACTTTGGTATTGGATATGCTACTGTTCAGGGATGCATTTTGTTCCAGAATCTTGAAAACATACGGGTTGGGATCAAACCCCAGCGTCAGTCCCGTTTTACCGCAGATCAGCGACAAAGGCACGGTCATGTGTCCGATATTGGCCCCGATATCGAGGGCAAAGTCACCTTCTTTAATGAATTTTTCATAAAAGGAGAGCGATTTCTGGTCGATCTCTTTTCGTTCCACGAGGGGGTTTTCCCAATTGGCGAAAAGAATCCGGCCGTATTTTTCCGTCTCGAATGTGTCAGTTCTTACCGGATATTCCCGGGTTATGCGCCGTGCAGCTCTCCTGTTTAATGAGGTTTTCAGATAGTTGAACATGGTCGTAATGTATTTTTGAGGCGCACAAAGATCGTATAAATATTTTAATGACTGCCTGGTGCGACCATTTAGACCAGTTTTGTTATCGGTCGAGCCACTCTTTGAAATCCTGAACCCGCTCACGGGCCACGATGACCTCCTGATCGGTGATGCCATCGATCTTGAGCCGGAGGCGGCTGTTGCTCCAGGCCAGGATATTGGTGCAGGCCTGTATCGAAACGATGTGTTTCCGGTTGATTTTGAAAAAGGTTTTCGGGTCGAGCAACCCGTCGAGCTGGTCGAGCGCGTAATCGATGCAATAGTTGCGGTTAGAGGAGGTCAGCAGATACGTCGCCTTCTCGAGGCTGTAGAATGCCAGGATCTCTTCGGTTGGGATGCTTTTGATTTTATCGCCCACCTTAACCATGAACCGGGATTTATAGGATTTACTTGCCGAAGCGTTGGATAAAGCCAGAATCTCTTCCGCTGACAGCGCCGGTGAAAACTGCTTCACCTTGTCGATGGCCTGCCGCAGTCGCTCTTCCTCAATCGGCTTTAACAGATAATCGATGCCGTTTGTTTTGAATGCCTCGATGGCGTAGTGATCGTAAGCCGTAGTGAAGATGATCGGGCATTTCACCGGAACCTGCCGGAAAATCTCGAAGCTCAGCCCATCGGCCAGCTGAACATCCGAAAAAATCAGACCGGTACCGGCGCCGGCCCGGAGATACGGAACCGCATCGCGGATGGATTCGAGGCGGGCGACAATATTCATTTCCGGAGCTATCTTGCCGAGCAGCCTGGCGAGGTGGTTTGCCGCACGTACTTCATCTTCAATAATGATCACATTCATTTCTCTGCTGATTTAAGAATGGGTACCCGTACCAGAAAACGGCCGTTTAAGTCATTGATTTCGATGGGCTTGTCGGTAAAGAAGCTGAACTGCTGCCCGATGTTTTTCAACCCGGTTTTATTTGAATTTCCTCCTACCGGTTTGAGCTGGATAGGATTCTCCACCTCGATATGCTCCCGGTTTCTGCGAATCGAGATGGTTAACGGCCGGGCTTCCGAGATTTCATTGTGTTTCACCGCATTTTCCACCAACAGCTGCAGGGCCATCGGAACGATATAGTCATCCGGACCAGCCTCCACATCGATCTCGATTTTACTTTGTAGTTATCCCATCCTGCCAGTATCTCAGTGGCTTGCGGGCAGAAATCCTTAGGACTTTTACCAAAAAACTCGGCAGTGCCCATATCGCTCTTGAGTTTCATGAATTTTGCACGGGGATTGGTGCTATCCAAACCCCGGGCAATACCGATGGACTGCATGATGAGTCCGCCGTATTCCTGGCCACGCTCCATCGGATTAACCACCAGCCGTGCCGAATACATCATCGACTGCAATACATAAACTTCAGACTCTTTGGGAGCCAGTTCAATCATTTTCGAGATCGATTTTTCTGCAACATCCAGATAGCTGTCTTTTTTTGTGGCATCAGCCGATTCCATGAAACTCATCAGGATGTAGCAATGTGCATGATAATAGAGCGGCAGCCATTCGGCTTTTTCAGCGTTTGCGATCAGGCTGAAACGGTTGCCGAGGGCCTGATAATCATCGATGGTTTTGCACTTGGCAAACTGCGTCAATCCCTCGCTCATGGCGGTAGTAAACTCTTTGCTCTGTGATCTGCCAGCTAAAACCACTGACAGAATTGCGATGGTAAGAATAAGCTTTTTCATAATTTTTGATTTGTAAGTATTAGATATAAAGTTCATTACTGTATTTGATCGATTTGATTGGCTTCACCTTTACGCGACAGGGTAATGAAGCAGGCCAGGAGGTAGAACCGGTCGGCGCCCGGTATGATGGCAGTGCTCCGGTAGAGTCCTTCTGAATTTTTGGTGCCGGCATAAGAATATCCGTATCCCTGCTCAAAGCCGAAAACATTGGTCACGGCGGCATAAATGATCACATTC
>JAQWAJ010000370.1 GCA_028707745.1 Bacteroidales bacterium
CATCCGCTCTTCATGAGCATCCATTTCACTCATCCGGATGAGATTACTCCTGAAGTGAAGGATGCCTGCAACCGCCTGGCCGATGCCGGCATACCACTTGGCAGCCAGACCGTATTGCTTAAGGGAATCAACGATGCTCCGGGAGTGTATATGAAACTGGCCCATGAGCTGCTGAAAGTCAGGGTGAAGCCCTATTATCTGTATCAATGCGACCCGATTCCGGGCTCTGCGCATTTCAGGACCTCGGTGGAAGCAGGTTTGGAAGTGATGCATGGTCTGCGGGGATTCACCTCCGGATATGCGATTCCTAACTTTGTGATCGACGCTCCCGGCGGTGGCGGAAAGATTCCGATATTGCCTGATTATGTGATCGGTCGTGAAGGCAAGGATCTTGTGCTCAAAAACTATGAAGGCAAAACATTCCGTTACCCCGATTATACTTAGCCGGTTCCCAAAATGATTATCGCTTTAACTTATGATCTCCGCGAGGATTACCTCGCGATGGGATTCAGTGAGGAAGATGCTGCCGAGTTCGATGTGAACGAAACGATCGAAGGTATCGAAAACGCTCTTCACCAGCTGGGTTATCAAACCGAACGGGTCGGACATCTCCGCCTGCTGATGGCAGCTTTGCTGGCCGGTCGCCGGTGGGATCTGGTATTTAATATTTGTGAAGGATTTTACGGCATCGGAAGGGAGGCCCAGGTACCTGCCCTGCTGGATGCCTTCAACATTCCCTACGTCTTTTCAAACCCGCTGGTGCTCTCGCTGACCCTCGAAAAGGGTATGACAAAAAGGATCATCCGCGATGCCGGCATACCGACTGCGGATTTTACAGTGGTTGCCACACCTGAGGATATCGCCGGAGTCACCCTGCCCTACCCGCTTTTTGTGAAACCGGTGGCTGAAGGCACTGGCAAAGGCATTTCAGGAGAATCGATCATCCGTAACCGGGAGGATCTCAACTCCCGTTGCCGGTTTTTGCTCGACCGGTTTCATCAGCCGGTTCTGGTTGAAACCTATCTCGATGGCCGTGAATTTACGGTCGGAATTACCGGCACCGGCGCCGAAGCATCGGTGACCGGTGTGATGGAGGTGCTTCTGACCAGCAAGGCTGAACAAGGCGTTTATTCCTACACAAATAAGGAGGAGTGGCGCGAGCGCTGCCAGTACACACTGGCCGGCGGTGAAATAGCCGCAGCCTGCGAAAAAGTTGCCCGGGCATCCTGGAACGCACTTCATTGTGAGGATGGCGGCCGGGTCGACCTGCGCTGCGATTCCCTGGGAATTCCCAATTTCATCGAGGTCAACCCGTTGGCGGGACTGAATCCGACCTACTCCGATCTCCCGATGCTCAGCCGGATGAACGGCATATCGTACGTTGAACTGATTCAACGAATTATGCATTCGGCCATTAAAAAATTACATCAAAATGAATAAGGTTATCATCCTGATTAACCGCTTGTCAGATCAGCCTTCAGCCGATGAGATTGATGTGCTCGATCAGGTGGAGGCAGTTGAAAAGGGCCTCGATGAGCTGGCGTTCTCCCATGAAAGGGAGTTTGTCGATACCAATCTCGACACACTGATCGACAAGCTTTCAGGTGAACCTGACGGGATTGCATTTAACCTGGTCGAGAGTCTGAACAATAGTGGCGGGTTGGTCTATTTTATTCCGGCCCTGATGGAAAGCATGAACTACCCGATTACCGGCAACCCTTCGGATGCCCTGTTCCTGACCACACAGAAACCCTTGGCCAAGAAACTGATGCTGAGCCGGAATATTCCCACTCCCCGTTGGTGGGCAGCTACCGACCCGTTTGACCCCGATCCGGATAAAATGTATATGGTTAAACCTTCGCGGGAAGACGCCTCTGTTGGAATTAACGATGAAAATGTTTTCAGTGGATCAGATCGGGGTGCTCTTGAAAAATTTCATAACCGTTGGGGGGATCATTTCTTCATCGAGGAGTTCATCGATGGCAGGGAGTTTAATTTATCGGTATTGGGCGGCCCTGATGGCCCCGAAGTGCTTTCGCCGGCCGAAATCCTGTTTAAAAATTTCCCACAAGGAAAACCCGCCATTGTTGGATATGCCGCAAAATGGGACGAGAGCACCTTCGAATACCGGAATACCGTTCGCACTTTCGAATTTCCGGAATCTGACCGAACTCTGCTGGATGAACTCATTCAGATTTGTCACCAGTGCTGGTCGGCCTTCAACCTTCGCGGATATGCCCGCGTGGATTTTCGGGTCGATCAGAACAACAAGCCTTATGTGCTTGAGATCAATGCCAATCCGTGCATTTCACCCGATTCCGGCTTTTACAACGCCGCCCTCCGAAGCGGCTATACTTTCACACAGATCGTTCAACGAATAATCAATAACAGATGACATCCGAACCTAAAAACATTACCATCCGTTATGAAGCAATTCCTTCGGACCAGGCAGCTGTAGGAGATATTGTTGCCTCATCCGGGTTTTTCAGACCGGATGAAATCCCTGTTGCCGTCGAACTGGTTTCAGAACGACTTGAAAATGGCCCTGAAAGCGGATATGAATTCGTGTTTGCTGAGGTTAACGGAGAGTTGGTTTCGTATGGCTGTTTTGGCCTGATTCCCTGCACTTTATGTAGTTACGACTTCTATTGGCTGGCCACTCTTGAGGAGTTTCGCGGCCAGGGCATCGGCAAAATCGTCCTACGGGAAGTTGAAAAAGCAATCGAAAGAATGGGTGGAAAAGGAATTTATATTGAGACCTCCAGTCTGCCAAAATATGATCCCACCCGGGCTTTTTATCTGAAAAACGGGTACATCGAAAAGGCACGTTTCGAAGATTTTTATGATGTTGGTGATGACAAGGTCGTGTATGTCAAAAAATTATAAATATGTCGGGGCGAGCTACTCTCGCCCTATGGATTATGTTGTTTGATATCCATACACACACAGAGAACACAGACCCATCATCGGGTTGCACCATCCGCAACATCCGGATCGGTAAATTCAATCCGGTGATTCCGATTGATGGA
>JAQWAJ010000371.1 GCA_028707745.1 Bacteroidales bacterium
TTCAGCCGATTGTTTGGGATGCTCACTCTGGCGGACGATACTCCGCAGCGTCCAGGCTGCTTCCGATTCCCAGTTGTTTTTCCGCGCAGCCGACAGTAGCCGGAGCGAACGAATATTCATCTCGTGCTGATTAACAATCTCGATTCGATATGTGCTAACCCCCTGGGTTTCATCGCAAGCCAGAGAAATCGGATGATCGGATTGCCAGGCAGCCATGGGCATCGGCGTATTTAGAATTTCACGGGCGGCTCCTCCCGGGAGGATGGCCAATACTTTTACCTGTACCCCCGGCGCATAACACCAGGAATGGTTAAGTTTCTGAACATCAGAAAATTCGATCGTACGGATGACAACAGGCTTCTGAAAAGTTACCTCCACCCAATGGGGATTCATTTGCGAAGCTGGCGTCAATCTGAAATTAATAATAGTGTCTCCTGACAGAAACTCTTTCCATGGCAGGGAGGTGTCACTTTTAACCGATTGTGGCTTTAGAATCCCTCCATCATCGCCTCTGGGTGATGGGAATGCCAGCACGGCAATATCCTGATAATCCCGCCAATCTTCCTGACTGGGTTGAGGAATCGGAAGAACCTGATTTATCTGACCGCCGCCAACATCAGTCCGGCTCCAGACCAGGTTGCGCATGGCATTGGATGGTTTTATCCAGGGCCCTCCCGACATGGCCCATCCCGGACAGTTTTGCATGGTAAAGCGTAACCCCAGGCGACGGCATTCCGCGGCAGTATGTTTTACTGCATCGTCCCACAGGGGGCTCAGACAGGCAATCTGAGGTTCGACACCCGGCCAGGGGCCGCCGGATTGCCCGTGGAACAGCTGGATCCCTGAAATACCGGCCTCCGCAATGGCCTCCAGATCGGCCGTAATACCTGCTTTTGCCACATTCCCGCCTATGAAATGAAACCATGTCTCCGGATGGTAAACTTTCGGGGGATTTTTAAATAATTCCATATCCTGTTTTCCAAACGGACGGTTAAGCTCTGAACCGGAGGGAACAACACGTGGTTGTGCCACCGACAGGATGCCGGAAAATATCAAGGGAAATTGCAGCAGCAAAATAATATACAGTTTTTTATATTTTCCGATTATTTGGGACATAGGTATTTTTTTTTGATCATATGAATATCCGGGATCATTTACCAATCCGTAACCAGGTTCCAATGTGTCCGGATACCTTCGCTCAAAATTAGGATTATTCAATGAGGAACCAACTGACCGGAAAGTGCCGCTTAATTGTGCAGTTTGTTGGGGTTGAATGGAATGTCTGATATTAATCAGCTTGTAATCAGCTAATTAAGAAAAATACTGAACAAGGTCAACCTCATCTCAACACGGGTATCAAATTTCCGGTCCGGGATGAACCTGGACGGTTTTACCTGAAATTCAAATCCCGTAATAAGCTGAGGTCCATCTTGCCTGACGCAAAATTCTGTATCTTTGAACTATGACTGATAAAAGGAACATAACGGTAATTCTGCGAGAGAACAAATCCCGTTTGGTAAAAAAATATCATCTTGTATCCATTGGAGTGTTTGGTTCCTTCACCCGCGATGATTTCAACGATAGCAGTGATATTGACATTCTTATTGAATACGAGCAACCCATGGGAATAGAGTTCATTGATCTGGCAAATGAACTGGAAAATTTGTTGAAGTGTCCGGTTGATCTCGTTTCCAGAAATGGAATCAAACCAAAATATTATAAGGAGATTCAAAAGGATTTGGTGTATGTCTAAAAGAACTCCCAGCCTGTTATTAGAGGACATACTTGAAGCCTCCAATAAGATCCTTGATTATACAAATGAAATGTCATTTGAGGATTTTAATATGGATAACTAGTCCGTTGATGCTGTTTGCCGTAATTTCGAGATCATAGGGGAAGCGGCGAATATGCTGCCTGATGAGTTTCGCGAAAAACACGGCACGATCGATTGGTTCCGAATCAGGGGGTTTCGTAACCGAATTATTCACGAGTATTTTGGGGTAGACCTTCAGATCCTTTGAAAAATAAAGGAGGATCAAATTCCCGAATTGATCAGGGAAATTTCCAGAATTCTGGGATGATTCACCCCAGCCAAAGTAGATTATCGTATCTTTGATACTATCAAATAATAGTATCATGAAACCACCATACACCGTATCACCAACAGTTTTACAGCTAGCTACAGAGGTTTCGAGAAAGCTCGGAAAATTTGAAGGCGTTCAGCTAACCCGCCCACCCCTGGAGCTCCGTAAACTAAACCGGATCAGGTCGGTATGGTCTTCGTGCGGAATCGAAGGCAATACCCTGACACTCGACCAGGTGACGGCCATCCTGAGCGGGCGGCCGGTGGTCGGGCCGAAGAAGGATATCACCGAGGTCGTTAATGCAATCAAAGTCTATGATGGTTTATCCGGATTTGACGCTTTCTCGGTAAAATCATTCCTCAAAGCACATGGTATGCTTATGGAGGGCCTCATTGACAAACCAGGGAATTTCCGCAACGAGCAGGTTGGGGTCTTCGATGGAACCCGGGTGGTTCATCTGGCGCCACCGGCAATGAGGGTTTCAGGTCTGATGGGCGATCTGTTTGATTATCTGAAGAAGGACCGCGACATTATTCTGATCAAGAGTTGTGTTTTTCACTATGAAACGGAATTCATTCATCCTTTCATGGACGGCAACGGCCGGATGGGCCGGCTTTGGCAGACGGCCATCCTGATGCGCGGGTATCCGGTATTTGAATTTCTTCCGTTCGAAAACCTTATCCGGCAACGGCAGAAGGAATATTACGACGTGCTGGCAGCCTGCGGTCAAGCCGGCCAGTCGACCCTGTTTATCGAATTCATGCTCGATATTCTGGATAAATCGCTGGACGAGATGCTCGATTTTAATGGACGTGTGGTTACTGACAGTGCCAGGCTCGAGTATTTCACTTCTACAGGCCGTACCATGTTTACCCGCAAGGATTATATGGATGTTTTCAAAACCATCTCTTCGGCCACCGCCAGTCGCGATCTT
>JAQWAJ010000372.1 GCA_028707745.1 Bacteroidales bacterium
GATCGAAGAACTGAAAAAACTCGGTCGCGATGATATCATGGTGATTGTCGGTGGTGTTATTCCTCCGCAGGATTATCAGTATCTGTATGACCTCGGTGTGGTCGGGATCTTCGGACCCGGCACCAGCATCCCGAAGGCTGCCATACAGATATTAGAGGTGCTGATTAAGAGCAGAGCTTAGAGTTGCCAACTTTTTAAAAGTTGGCAACTCTAAGAGAGGGAGACCGGAACAGAACACGGAGACCGGAGACCGGAAGAGCATCACTGATTTTCCCTCGGTAGCGTTGTCATCCCCGCGAACGCGGGGATCTTGTCGCACCGCACTGAGGCTACATGGGGCAGTTATTAAAAAGGAGGAAATATGCCTTTTGATTACATTGGTGTAATTGTTGTTCCGATACTGATCTTTTGTGCAAGGATCTGCGACGTATCCATCGGTACCATCCGCATCATTTTTGTTTCGAAAGGTTACCGGTACCTGGCACCGCTGCTGGGCTTTTTCGAGGTGTTCATCTGGCTGATGGCCATGACCAAGATCATGCAGAACCTCGACCGGTGGTACTATTATCTGGCTTATTGCGGCGGGTTTGCTACCGGAAACTTTATCGGAATCATGCTGGAGGAAAAAATTGCCATTGGTTATGCTTCAATCCGGGTGATCAGCCGGATTCCGGCCGGTGATTTGATCAGGCAACTGCAGGATGCCGGGCACGGAGTTACTTATCATTCCGCTGAAGGCAGCACCGGACCGGTCGAGGTCATCTATACGATCATCAAGAGAACTGAAGTTCAGGCCACGATTGCGATGATTAACGAATTCAACCCCAAGGCATTTTTTACCATCGAAGAGGTGAAAACCGTCAACGAAGGCATTCATCGCTATACCAATTATCAGAAAAACGTCCTCTTCAGGCGCGGGAGGAAAGGGAAGTAAGCTGCTTATTTCACCATCTTCACATATCCGGCCTTTTCCAATGCATTGATATAATCCATGATTGCCCCCAATCCGGATTCATGTGACGATTGGGTGTCGAGCATCATCTTGATTTCAAGCGCATTGTGTTTTCCGTTGCAGAGACGTTCCAGCTCCTTACGGTCGGCAATCCCTCCCTGAATCTTTGACTTCTCTTCCAGTGGCAGATCCGATAAAAGATCGGAGAAGCCGGTATATCCGAATTCCCTGACTTTTGTTGTCACTGCCGGAACCATGGTGACGGCTTGTTTTTCCATGGGACCGTATTTCAGAACCACCGCGGCAACGCCCAGTTTTGAGGCCTTGTTTTTCATCTCCTGGTCGATCACGGCAAGCTGGCCATCGGCAATTGCTTTCAGTTGGGTTGTCTGAACCTTAACGGATGCCTGCAGAACTGGATCTGCCGGAGCCAGTTCGAGTGTAGATTCAATAGTTTCCTTCTCATTGATCAGAGTGGCTTCAACATATCTGCGGCCTTTAATATAGGTATGCGTCAGGTTTTCGGCCGTGGCTTTTGAGAGTTCATCCAGTGCACGGGCCGACTGGGTGCCCAACCGCCTGACACTGTTTGAGAAAACCTCGGCAGCAATTTTTCCGGCCATCTCTCCGCCGGCACTGGCAATGGTATAGGCGGAGGCAGCTGAAATCACGGCAACGCGTTTCAGTTGTGTGGGGTCACATTTATCGGCAACATCTTCAGAGGTGTGGTAATACATATCGGGCCAGGTGATCATCATGATTCCCGGAACACCGACTCCCCAGTCATTGAATACTTCATGATCCGATCCTCCGAAATGGTTTTCGATATTATAGTAGAACGGATCGTCAGATCCTGATGGTGATACGATCCGGTTATTGTAACCATCCCAGTTGGCGATCATTACGCGATTGGTTTCACCAATATACCGGAAATAGTTTTCTACTACATCGTTGATATAATGAGGGTTACCAAATGTGGTGCGCTCGAGGGTGAAGAATGACTGGTTCTTTCTCAGCCAAAGTCCTACCATATCCAGATTGATGTTGCATAGTGTTTGGTCGACGATATCCCGGTGAGCGGCGACCCATGGAATGGTTCCGGAGAATTCGGGGATAAAAATGAACCGCATGCTGCGTGCCGGTCGTGGCAGGCGGCCCTCTTCAAACATCGTGTTGAACATGCGGGCCACTTCAAGGATTACGGCGCATCCCGACAGGTCATCATTTCCGCCTTGTTTTAATAAACCCTCAAAAAGATGGGCCGAGAAGATCACCTCCCCGGCATTTGGATCGGTACCCGGGATGACGCAGGTGGGAACCTGCAGATCGGTGGTCTCCTTAGAGGCTTTGACGATGACATGCACCTTGATTTTTTCATTGCGCATGAGCCGGTCGCGGAGGAGATACCCTTCGCGCGGTGGCATCATGAATGCGAAACCGGCTTTTTCTCCTTTCCGGGCCCAGAGCCCGGTCCAGGGCATCTGGGTGGGGTCGTAAAGGGGCCGGGGCGAGTATAGGGAGATCGTTCCCAATGCTCCGTTTTTCAGGGCCCATCGGGTTACAGACCCCGGATCTCCGTAAGAAACGACGATCTTATCTTTAACATCTGCATTCTTAAAATCCTCGGCACGACCGTTATTTACCCAAACCAAATCTGCTTCAACGTCGGCATCCTCACTGCCCGATACCAGCATCACACGCATATCGTCGTAATCGGCCAGTTTTTTCAAGCCCGGCGAAACTTCCCACAGTTCTCCGCGGATGCCGTTCCAATCGGGCTCATCCTTCGGGAACCGCTCCAGTTTTGCATCCCTGATCCCGTATTCCTTCAGCTTATCCATGATATACTGCGATTCAAACAGGGTTGTCTTCAGCTCCTGAGTGGTCCGGCTGCGGGTATATCCCCCCATTTCCATAATATGATTATAGGCCGTTTCTCCGGAAGCTTCACCGATGATCTCGTCCATCGATTTCTGATTCAGTAAAGTCCATTGATAAAACGACACGTTCTGGGCACTTGCTGCGATGACGCACCAGATAAACAGGAAGCTGGCAACT
>JAQWAJ010000373.1 GCA_028707745.1 Bacteroidales bacterium
GGCAATGATCAGATCGGCGCCGGCATCCCTGATTACCGGGCCGAAATTATGGGTCAGAAAGTACTGCCCATATCCATCCGTCTCAACAGCCAGCAGAGGCATGTGCACAACAATGACCCTGAATGCGGCATTCTGGTAGGCAGGTGTTTTAACCTGCTCCTTCAGCCACTCCAACTCCTGCAAACGATCCAGGTCGTAGTCGGCCAATCCGTAATAATATTTATTACTGTCAGGCTTGTCCTCACCGCAATCGAGCATGACAAAATGAACCGGGCCCTGATCAACAGCATAGTAATAGTGATTATCAGGAACATCCAGATATTTCTTCAGTTCTCTCGACAGGATACCTCTGGTTTCATGGTTCCCGCGTACAAAGCAAAACGGTACGCCGGATGCAAAATACCGGACACTGGTATCGACGATCGAGGATAATAACTGAGATTCCGTTTCAAAATAGTCAACCATGTCACCATTGAAAATCACCAGATCCTGCTCTGCCGCCTTGCCCGATTTCAGAAAACCGGCCAGCTTGCCACCATTGGTATGGATATCATTTACTACCATAAATCGGGTAGTTTTCTTGAGTGGATTTTGAGTAGTAAACCTGAATTCTTTTCCTTTAACCGTATCACCAAAGTAAATCTGATAAGCCTTAAGCTTCATCAGTTCCACTGAATGAATCTTATAGGAATACTGAGTTCCCGGCTGCAATCCGGAGATTCTCACCTTGTGCAGGGTTCCGCCGGCATTGATCAAGCCGTCGGTTGAATTTCGGATGAGTGAATCTTTTTGCGGTTTTTCTCGAATCATCAACACACCCGGAACAGCCGGAAGATTTGTCGTCCAGCAAACGGTTACCCCATCGGAGGTCAGGTTCTGCAACCACGGTCCGTGGGTAACTTTCAATGATTCAATGCTTTGTCCAAATAAGGTACTACACAGAAAAAGTGATACGGTCAGCAGCAGTGCGATTCTTTTCATCGGTTTACGATTTATCTTCACAAAATACAAAAAAATGGAAGCCTTCAAATCCCCTTGCAACACTTTGGGAATATCTTTGTTATCATTCCAAAGGCAACGACATGGAAAACAAGATCATTCTGATAACCGGCAGTAATTCAGGGATTGGCAAAGCCACTGCCATGGCCCTGGCCGAAATGGGCGCCCATATAGTCATGGTTTCGCGCGATCCGGAGAAAGGCGAAATTGCCCGGGAAGAGGTGAGCAGGATCAGCCGGAATATCAATGTCGACCTGATGCTGTGTAATCTGGCTGATATGGCAGACATCAGGCGGTTTGCCGGTGAATTCATCTCGCGTTATCCGCGGCTGGACGTATTGATCAATAATGCAGGCATTTACACAAATAACCGGATGGAGACGGCAGATGGTTTTGAGTACCAGTTCGGGGTCAATTATCTGGGGCAATTTCTGCTGACCCAACAATTGCTTGATCTGCTGAAAAAGAGTGCCCCTTCAAGAATTATCAATGTAACATCGATGGCTCATTCCTATGGCAAAATCAACTTCACCGACCTTCAGCAAAATATAAAATACTCCGGATTGGCCGCCTATACCCAATCAAAGCTCGCCATGGTACTATTCACCTATGAATTATCGCGCCGGCTGTCAGGAACCCGGGTGACCGTAAACTGTTTACATCCCGGATTCGTCGCTACCCGCTTTGGCGTTGACCGCAAAAACAACAAACCAAACCGGTTCATCAGGCTGGGGCAGCCATTTGCCATCAATGCGGAAGCCGGTGCCGCAACATCCGTTTATCTGGCCACCTCTCCTGAAGTAGAAAACATCTCTGGCAAATACTTCAGCAAAAGAAAAGAGAAAGCTTCATCAAGATCGTCATACGACCTGGCAGTAGCTGAGAGGCTTTGGAACCTCAGCATCGGATTGACCAGCTGATTTCTTGAATTTCCGTGCGATTTGGTTTTCATGGCACAATTATTTAGCTAATTTAAGGACCGCTAAATATATTGCTCCATGAAATTCAAGTTACTGTTTATCAGTATGCTCGGTACCCTGTTCTTAGGTTCAAATGCACAGATAGTCCCGATGGGCACAGTGAAAGAAGGCCTGTCAATGTCAAGCCGGATCCTTGGAAGAGCGGTAAATTATGCCGTTTACCTGCCGGCGGATTATGAGAATAGCTCCCGGCGATATCCGGTGGTTTATCTTCTGCATGGATATTCTGACGACGAAAGCGGTTGGATTCAGTTTGGTGAGGTAAACATGGCCGCTGACCGAGCCATCGCATCCAGGGAAATTCCTTCGATGATTATCGTGATGCCGGATGCCAAAACCACCTGGTATATGAACAATGCCAACGGTTCTGAAAAATATGAGGACATGTTCATTCAGGAATTCATCCCCTATATCGATCAAACCTACCATACCAGGGATAAAAAGGAGTTCAGGGGGATAGCCGGATTGTCGATGGGTGGGTTCGGATCGCTTCTGTATTCCCTGAAACATCCGGAACTATTCGCTGCCTGTTCAGCATTCAGCGCAGCCGTCTGGACCGATGAAGAAATGAAAAACTTCACTGAAAACACCTTTAACGGAACCCTGAAAACCGTATTCGGAATTACCCCGGAGAAAACCCTGATGACCCAACATTACCGGGATAACAGCATACTTAATCTCGTAACCCAATTACCGAAGGACCAGATTGAGAAAGTTCGTTTTTATGTGGATTGCGGTGATGACGACTTTCTCTATCAGGGCAACTCTGCGCTGCATGTTGCCATGCGCAACAGGAACATTAAACATGAGTACCGGGTACGAAATGGCAGCCATTCGTGGATATACTGGCGCACCGGGATCACTGACGGATTGAAATTCATCGGCGAAAGCTTCCAACGATAACATAAATTGATAACAAAATGAATGCAATTTCTCTTTGTGGAATTGATTGTTCTGAATGCGAACATTATGAAAAGACCTGCAACGGTTGCTATGCCGTTAAAGGCAGTACTTTCTGGGCTCAGGAAAT
>JAQWAJ010000374.1 GCA_028707745.1 Bacteroidales bacterium
CTTATGGCCGATCAGTTTGGTCTTGTACAGAATGAAACCGTAGTCCTGATTGTATGCCTCGAAAGGTTTTGGCTGAACCGACCAAACCGGTTGAGGAAGATTGTTCCAAACTGTAGTGTAAGCTGTCATCGGGATTTCAGGAATCTCAACGGTGGGGATGGCTGCTGGCAATTCATTCATCACACCGGTCGACCTGAAGATGAGGTTCCGCAGTGCCCAATATTTTGGTGTGGGCTGCCCCTGCTCGGTGATAGGTGCATCGTAGTCATAGCTGGTCAGGTCAGGTTCATATCCTTTCCCACCTGAGTTTGCTCCCGCGGTAAAACCAAAATTGGTTCCGCCATGGACAACATAGAAATTGAATGATCGCTTGGTGTCGAGCAAGAATTTGATCTCCTGTAAAATACCTGCGGTATCCGGCCGGGCCCATTTCTCACCCCAGTGAGTCAGCCACCCCGGATAGCTTTCACTCGAAAAGGAGGGTACATTCTGATTCCTTTTTGCAGCTACAGCAAACGCCCCTTCATCTCCGCCTGAATCCAGACCGATAGCGGCTCCGTCAATATTACCGGCCTCCAGCATGAATGGAGTTGCTCCATCAGCAGTATAGAACGGAACATCGCAACCGTTCCGTAGCCAGATATTTCTCAATTCTTCGAGATATTCCTTGTCGTTTCCAAAACTGCCATATTCGTTTTCAACCTGTACCATCAGGATTGGACCGCCATGAGTGACCAGCAGAGGCTTGATCTGTTTGGCCAATTCTCCCAGATATCTTTCAACCGGCACCATGTATCGCGGATCGCGACAACGCAGTTTGATATCAGGAATTCGGAGCAGGTATGGCGGAATACCACCCAGTTCCCATTCGGCACAAACATACGGTCCCGGGCGGAACAATACCCACATTCCCTCCTCCTGACAAATCTTTACAAAACGGGCAACATCATGGTTACCGGTCTTGAAATCGAATACCCCCTCGGTGGGCTCCTGATAATTCCAGAATATATAGGCGGCAATCGTGTTGCACCCCATGGCTTTCGCCATCTGAATCCGGTGCCTCCAGTATTCGGCTGGAATACGGGCCGGATGCATCTCTCCCGAGATCATCTGAAACGGTTTTCCGTCGAGCAGAAAATCTCTTTGCCCTAATGCAAATGTATGTCTGGCTGGCTGTGCAACCAACTGTTGAAATCCAAATAAAAGAACGGTAAATGTGATAGTTAGTATTTTTTTCATGATTGGCTGTTATCTTCTTTTTTATTAATCATTTTCTGAACCTTTCCGGTGGTCAGTAAATAAGCTACCAGGCCCACCACTGCTATGATTTTGACAAAGGCCAGGCTCAGAAAAGCCACCAGTATCATGACGATTCCGGTAATCAGGTAAATCATGGCGAATTTACCGTCCTTGCTCCTGATCTGATAGGCCTTGAACAACAAAACAAGTCCGAGGCATACGATCAGGATATTGCTGAGGGCCTGATCAATTTGTTTCGGATAGTCAACAAACATTCCGATAATTACGGCGAGTAGGAGTGCTCCGAAAATAACATAGAGGAATGTCTGGACTTTCTTGATGAACGGTTTGGTTTCCATGGTTTCGGTTTTGATTATCGCAAAGGCTGGGTATTGCCTTCAGCCAGCATTTCGATGGCTTTTGCCAGCCGTTTGTTACGGGCGGCATCGTTCTTGGCTTCAGTAATCCAATTGACGTATTCTTTGCGTTGACTGAAGGCGAACTTATTCCATAATTCGGCAGCCAGCGGATTTTCTTTCAGCGCATCAAGCAGGCATTCAGGAACAATCAGCTCTTTAACTGCTTGTTCCTTAGATTTTTGCGGTACTTTAATGTTCTCATCGTTCAACCGCTTGGCTTCACGGAAGTATCCCAGCAGAGTTTCACCATCCGGGAGATCTTCAATGGATGTAATGCGGCCAAACTGGCCCGTAGAATCATCTGCCTCGCCGATATTTTCAAGCCCCTTAATCAACGGGCCCTTCCAGATATTCAGGATACAATGCGACTTGAAGGCAGCCAGACTGACTATGGTCCCTTTATAATCAAAATATGGAATCCCTCCCTTCAGATTTTCTTCAACTTCTGGACAGGCCTTGTGAACCAGTCGGCGGATGTGTCTGAGAATTGGCTGGGCAAAAGGGGCAGCTTTGTTAATGTAAACATCGATGCGGGGATCAGGGTTCGACATAATCTTTTAACGTTTAATGTGTTATGGATGTTAATATTAGTAAGTACGTGAGAAATAAATAGTTTGTTTCTTATCAGGCAATATTATTCCTTCTATCTGCAAATTATAAAACTTAAATGATTCCAGCAAGCTAAACTTGTTGCGATAAAGAAGTGATCAACTTGTTGCGCCATCGACAAAAGCTCTGATCTTTTCAGTTGTCACATTGGGAGGCATTCCTCCACCGCAGGATGGAAGTATTTGCTGCCTGTTGTTTAGTCCTTTTATCATATCGGATGTTGCCAGCGTAATTTCATGAGGGGTTCCGGCTGCCAGCACATCGCGCGGAGGCAGGTTTCCCATCAGGGTGATTTTATCTCCGGTGAGTTCACGCAATTCATTCAGCGTGATATCAATGCCCATATTAAACAGGTTAATTCCCATATCTCCGAGGAGAGGGGCTGATTCACGGCACGGAGCATCATTGTGCAAAAATTTAACCGATAATTTTCTGTTATACAATTCTTTGAAATAGGGTAGTCCGAACTCTTCAAACTGCTCACGGCTCAGAAAACCAATCAGGTCATCCAGCATAAAGATTCCGTCAATGCTGTCAATCGTCTTCTTTTGAAGGTCGTGCCATTCGATCAGAAAATCGGTGATCAGCCGGATCAGCTGGTGAGCCTTATCGGGTTCCATCAGGATCAGTGTCAGAAATTCTGATGTCCCCATGAGGTAAGATGCGATATTCAGGGGCCCCCGTGAAACCGAAAAGCGAATCTGCTCACCCGATTGCTCGATCAGCGGGCGG
>JAQWAJ010000375.1 GCA_028707745.1 Bacteroidales bacterium
CAGATAAATTCTCGATTGTACAGATCACCAGTTGTGATGAACATCAGGATCTGGTAACGAATGAATATGCATGGGATACTTACCTGTATGTTTATTCAGACTGTGCCGGCACACTGCTTGCAGAGAACGATGACATGGAAGCCAATTGTGTATACAACCGTGCTTCATCTTGGGCAACCATTGTGATGAATGCAGGTGAAACTGCCTACATTTTCTGGCCGCTGAAATTCCCGACCGCAGCACATGCTTATGAAGAATTCTATTGGAACATCAACGTAACTTATCCTATCGATGGTGACGTATGCGAAAATGCAATTCCATTGACTTTGCCGGTTGTTAATCATTTTGGAACCACTGTTGGATTCAACGATGATTATGATGCATCACCTTGTTCACCGTACTCGAACTACATGGATGGTAACGATAAGGTTTACACCATTACATTACCTGAAGAAGGCTACCTGATTGGCAACATTTTGGGTGCCTATGGTTCAATCCACGTACTGGATATTTGCCCGACCGTAGAACTCGAGAAGTTCCATTGCAAGGCTTATGTTGGTGGACCGAATGGTGGTCAGTTCCGCAAGAAAATTGCTGCTGGTACTTATTTCGTAATCATTTCAACCTGGTCACCTCCGCAGACTGTTGATTATTTACTCAACATGAGCTTCGAAAGTGCATCTGGTGTTGATAATGGCGACTTAGCCAATACCCTGAGCGTATATCCGAACCCGACAAACGGTAAGTTTACGGTCAGCATCAGCAACAATGAAGCTACAGACATGACTATCGAACTGGTAAACATATCCGGACAGGTAGTCTATCGTAACGACGTTAAAGCTGCTTACAGCTACAATGAAGACATTGACGCTTCCTCATTTGCCAAGGGTGTTTATTACCTGAAAGTAAATGATGGTAAAGATGTTAAAGTTGAAAAAGTAGTTCTTCAGTAAGCTAAGCTTCTGAGATAAAAGAGAGCCCCGGAGAGATCCGGGGCTTTTTTTTATTTGAGGGCGCTATTTTGACGTGAAAATTTTTGACAATTAAATCCTTGCGATATCTATTTGGCCGGCAAATAGGTGTATAAAACAACCATCACGGGGATGAGGGGCTCTGTTGATAGATTGCGTTGAATGGGTCAGTTGAAAATATTAGAAGTGTACTCTTAACATTTTTTAACTAAAAACCTTTATAGCTAAAGGCTTGCTGACTTACTTTTGTTTAAAACCCAAGTAATCATGGTTGAAACTTTGCAAGCTTGTCAAACATGCCTTGATGCACCCGGATCATTGTTCAAAGATTTGCCCCAGGAAGAGAAAGATTCCTTAGCACGATCTCACACATCCCGATTTGTTCATAAAGGGGAATTGGTTTACAGAGAGGGAGATAAACCCAATGGGGTTATTTGTCTGGCAAAAGGAAAAGTCAAAATATTCAAAGAAGGAATTGCCGGCAGAGAACAAATTATCAGGTTAGCTAAGCCCGTTGGATTCATTGGATATAGGGCATTTTTTGCTGAAGAAAACTACAAGGCATCGGCTATGACGCTTGAAGATTCAGTGGTTTGTATGTTCACCCGGGAAGAGGTACTGAGTACGGTTAAAAGACGACCGGAACTCATGATGAAAATTCTGAAATCACTGGCTAATGATCTGGGCGTATCACATTCCAGAACGGTTAATCTTACCCAAAAACATATCAGGGGCAGATTAGCGGAATCCCTGGTATTTTTGATTAACACATACGGATTTGAAGAAGACAACAAAACCATCAAGGTTTATCTGTCGAGAGATGATCTGGCCAGTTTATCCAATATGACTGCTTCCAATGCGATCAGAACCTTAACACAATTCAGTGAAGAAGGGATTATTTGCACCGAAGGCCGTAAACTGAAAATTCAGAACAGGGTAAAGCTGGAACACATCAGCGAGATCGGCTGAGATCAATCGAACTGAAAAATCCGTTTAACTCTGGGTGGTATAGAGGTCAGAATCTCATAAGGTATTGTTTGCAGTATGTCAGCTATGCCGGTGACCGGATTATCAGGTCCGAAAACAATCACTTCATCTCCTTCAGCTGCATCGGTTCCGGTCAGATTGACGATGGTCATATCCATACAAATATTTCCAATGGTTGCAACGGGTTTGCCTTTAATCAGTACCTGATAATTCCCATTTCCCAGCCTCCGGTCGATTCCATCAGCGTAACCTATCGGTATAATTCCGATTCTGGCAGGTTTGTCGAGAATGGTTTTTCTGCCATACCCGACAGATTCTCCGGATTGAAGATCATGTGTCTGGGATATGATGGTTTTAAGGGTTGCAATCGGTTTCAGCGGCAGGATATTGTTACAGTCGAAACCATACAGGCCAATGCCCAGCCTGACCATATCAAAGCGTGCCCCGGAGAAACGTTCAATGCCTGAAGTATTTAAAATATGGCGGATGAAGGTATAGCCGGTTTTTTCCTTCAGGTGAGTGCAAGCTTCAGCAAACCGATTGATTTGCAGGTTGGTGAAATCATCCTGATCGGGATCATCGCTGGTGGCAAGATGACTGAAGACGCTTTTTAAATAAATCTCAGAATGGCTATTGAGGAAATCAGCTAACGGGGTGACTTCACTGTGATCAAATCCAAGGCGGTGCATACCGGTATCGAGCTTCAGGTGTACAGGATAGTGGTTCAGGCCGAGGTTCCTGATGGCTTTGGCAAAGGTGTTCAAACCGCTCCAGCTGTAAATTTCGGGTTCAAGATGGTGGTCAATGATCAATTCGGATTGTTGAAAATCCGGATTCATAATCATCACCGGGGTTTTAATTCCGGCCCGACGTATTTCAATTCCTTCATCAGCAAATGCAACGCCTAGATAGTCAACGCGTTCATGAGCGAGGAACCTGGCCATTTCGATCCCTCCGCTACCATAAGAAAATGCCTTCACCATGATCATAATACGCACGTCGGGTCCAATGATTCTGCGATATTGCTCGAGATTGAAGCG
>JAQWAJ010000018.1 GCA_028707745.1 Bacteroidales bacterium
TAAGATTTCGGCAACCATTGCGGCTTCCCTGGCAAATGATAAGATACTGATCCATCCTTACGAATCGATATCCGGATATCTGGAGAATCTTCCTGCCGGATCCACCCTCTTTTATGCGCCGGAAAAAGTCAATTATGCATTGATTCAATCCATTCCTGCCGGCGTTAAACAAAAGCGCGGTATGAATATCACCACCGGATTAAAAGCCATTAAAAATCCGATCGAAATCGAGGGGTTGAAACGGGTTATGGTGAAAGACGGCGCCGCCTGGGTGAAAACCATGTATTGGATCAAAGAGCAGATGGCAGCCGGCAAAAATGTTTCCGAATGGTCGGCAGCCTGTAAGATTGCTGAATTCAGATCTGCCAATCCCGGTTATCAGGGTGAGAGTTTTCACCCGATATCCTCCTTCGGATGGCATGGCGCAGTAGTGCATTACAGCGTGACCGAGGAAGAATCTCTGGATTTTAAAACCGAAGGTATCTATCTGCTCGATTCAGGAGGGCACTACTCGGATGGCACGACCGATACCACCAGAACGATCACATTATCGACCCCTGACAGCCAACAGAAAACAGATTTTACCCTGGCATTGAAAGGGACATTAGGGGTATCCATGCTCCGGTTTCCCAAAGGCGCCAAGGGTTTTCAGATGGACATCATGGCCCGTAAAGCCCTGTGGGACAATGGGCTGAATTACGGTCATGGAACCGGACACGGGGTTGGCTTCTGGCTTTCGGTTCATGAAGGACCTCAAACGATCGGTACCTCTGCTTCGGGATATCTGAATATCTCGCTTGAACCTGGCATGGTGACTACGGTTGAGCCGGGACTATACCGCGAAGGCTTCCACGGGGTACGTACTGAGAACATGACTCTCGTGGTAGAAGATATGGAAAATGAGTTCGGCACTTTCTACCGGTTTGAAACGCTTACGCTGGTACCGATCGACCACAATCTGATCGATAAAAACCTGTTGACCCTTGAAGAAACGGATTGGATCAATCAGTATCACCAGAGGGTTTACGATTGCCTGGCTGATCGCCTGACTCCGGAAGAAACCAGTTGGTTAAAAGTAGCCACACAACCCTTATAATATTGAGCATGGATCTGTTCATTAAAAACATCAGGCAGCTGATACAGGTTATGGAGCCCGGGACGGGATGCGTTGCCGGCCGGCAGATGAGCCATCTGGATATCATTGAAAATGCCTGGCTGTTGATAAAAAATGGGTTCATTGCAGATTATGGCCGGATGGATTCCTGTACCATAAGTTCACCCGATGAAATTGATGCTGCGGGCAAGATTGTAATGCCCTCTTTTTGCGATTCTCACACGCATCTGGTTTATTCGGGAAGCCGCGAACAGGAATTTGTCGACCGCATCAGCGGCCTCTCTTATGCCGAGATTGCACAAAAGGGTGGCGGGATTAACAACAGTGCAATCAAGCTGCGTAAAGCTTCTGAAGATGAACTGTACAAAGAAGCACTTGTCCGGGCAAACGAGATTATCGCTCAGGGTACCGGAGCCGTTGAGATAAAAAGCGGCTACGGACTCGATACTGAATCTGAACTAAAAATGCTGAGGGTCATCCGAAGGCTCAAAGAGACTACCCCTCTGACGATCCGGTCAACTTTTCTGGGAGCCCATGCGGTTCCCATCGAATTCACCAACAATCAGAACGGGTATGTCGATCTGATTATCAATGACATGCTGCCTAAAGTTGCCGGCGAAAATCTGGCTGATTTTATCGATGTATTCTGTGATAAAGGTTTCTTCACGGTTGAAAATACGGAAAGGTTGCTGGAAGCTGCATCGCGCTATGGGTTACGTCCGAAAATCCATGCCAATGAGATGGACTTTTCGGGAGGTATCCAGGTCGGGGTAAAATATGGGGCATTATCGGTAGATCACCTGGAATATACCGGAGAAGCAGAGATCCGAGCATTACAGGGCAGTTCAACCATTCCAACGCTTCTTCCGGGCGCTGCTCTTTTTCTGAATATGATTACCCCTCCGGCGAGGCAAATGATTGAGGCCGGCCTGCCTGTGGCATTGGCCAGCGATTTCAATCCAGGCTCCTCTCCTACCGGCAACATGATGCTGATCCTGGCGCTTGGCTGCATCAACCTGAGGATGTTGCCGGAGGAAGCCATCCACGCCGTTACCATCAATTCTGCCTGCGCCATGGGCGTTGAAAGTGAAATAGGGAGCATTACCCGTGGAAAAAAGGCTAATCTGATCATTACCAAACCGGTTCCAGGGTATTCATTTTTGCCCTATGCATTTGGATCCAACCTGATTGGCACCATCATCCTGAATGGCCAAATAATAGAAAATAAATAATCAATCATGATGAATAAGCGTTTAATTGAATGTGTACCGAATTTCAGTGAAGGGAACAATCTCTCAATCATTAAACAGATTACAGACCAGATCGAATCAGTCCCCGGAGTCCGTTTGCTCGATGTGGATCCCGGCAAAGCCACCAACCGGACGGTTGTCACATTTGTCGGTGCACCCGAAGAGGTGATCGAAGCCGCATTTCTTGCCATCCGCAAGGCCTGTGAAGTGATCGACATGCGCAATCACAAAGGTGAACATCCCAGGTTCGGGGCAACAGATGTTTGTCCTTTGGTACCGGTCAGCGGAGTGACCATGGAGGAGGCAGTTGAATTCTCGAGAATCCTGGCAAAAAGGGTTGGTGAAGAGTTGAAAATCCCGGTATACTGTTATGAATATGCGGCATTTGATGAAAAAAGAAGAAACCTGGCAAACGTCAGAAATGGGGAATACGAAGGATTACCCAACAAACTGAAAGACCCGGAATGGCAGCCCGACTTCGGTCCGGCAGAATTTGTGCCCCGCACCGGGTCGATTGCCATCGGAGCCAGAAATTTTCTGGTAGCCTACAATGTCAATCTGAATACCACTTCGACCCGTCGGGCCAACTCCATTGCCTTTGACATTCGTGAAGCCGGTCGTGTCCTTCGTCAGGGAGACCCGGTCTCGGGTCCGGTTGTCAAGGATGCCACTGGTGAACCGGTCAGAATACCGGGATCACTGAAAAAAGTGAAAGCCATCGGCTGGTACATTGAAGAATACGGTATTGCACAAATATCCATCAACCTGACCGACATCACCACAACGCCTATTCATGTTGCTTTTGAGGAAGTTTGCAAAAAAGCTATCGAAAGAGGCATGCGGGTGACTGGGTCGGAGCTGGTTGGGTTAGTGCCACTGGATGCCATGCTCGAAGCCGGCAAATACTTTTTAAAAAAACAAGAACGATCGACCGGGATCCCTGAAAAGGAGATTATAAAAATTGCGGTTAAGTCGTTAGGTCTCGACGACCTAAAACCCTTTGCCCCTGAAGAAAAAATCATCGAGTATATGCTGGCCAGCGAAGAAAAACACCCGTTGATCGACATGGATCTTGCTGCTTTCGCTGATGAAACGGCATCTGAATCACCGGCTCCGGGAGGTGGATCGATCTCCGCTTATATGGGCGCTATGGGAGCCGCACTCGGTACCATGGTTGCCAACCTTTCGTCGCACAAAAGAGGCTGGGATGATCGTTGGGAAGAGTTCTCTGGCTGGGCTGAGAAAGGCATGTATTATGTAAAAGCGTTAACCAAAATGGTTGATGAAGACACCCGTTCATTTAATATGGTCATGGACGCTTTCGCTCTTCCAAAAGAGAATGATGATCAGAAAAAAATCAGGAAAGAGGCTATCCAGTCGGCCACCCGCTATGCCACCGAAGTACCGTTTAAGGTGATGCAACTGGCCCTCGAAACAATGGACATTCTTGAATCGATGGCCACTATTGGTAATCCGAACTCCGTTTCCGATGCCGGTGTCGGAGCCCTTGCGGCCAGATCAGCGGTTCTGGGAGCATTTTTAAATGTAAAAATCAATGCCCGCGACCTGACTGACCGCGATTTTGCCGAAGACCTGTTAAAAAGGGCCAGAGAAGTTGAGGCCTTAGCTATCGAAAAGGAAACCAGAATCCTGGAAATTGTCAAAAGCAAAATTTAGAATTTCTCCGGCAAGCGACAGTTGTTAAAGATTCGTTAATCTTCAGAAAGGTTGGATGCGAATGACTATTTTCGCACATTAACAACTGAAAATGAATGTTTTATTAATGACTATCCCTATGAAGAAATCACTTTTGTCAATCCTGATTATCAGTGTATTGCTCGTTGCCTGCAATGGCAAAAAGACCTCAAAAACGGAAGCTGTTCCGGTAAACCTGAGTGAAGTAACCACCAAGGCGCCTGAATTGATGGGCAAACTGATCAGTTTGGAAGGCATGGTCGCTCATGTTTGTCATGAAAGCGGCAAAAGACTGTTTCTGGGAGAAGATAGTTTTAAAGTTCTTGCCTCCAACAAGATCCCAAAATTCGACATTGCCATGGAAGGATCCGACGTCGTTGTTACCGGATACCTGAAAGAAGATAAAATCGACGAAACCTATCTGGCCAGCTGGGAAAAAGAATTAAAAGAGGGTATCGAGGTTCAGCAGAAAGAAGAAACACACACCTATGATGCTGAATCAAAAGGCCTTGACGAATCTGCCCTGACCACGCAATTTGACCAGATCAAATCATACCGGGATCAGATTTCCGCCGGCGGAAAAGGATATATCTCATTCTATTCACTGGAAGTTGAATCCATCACGGAGAAGAAGTAATGAAGATCAGAAAGCTCAATTTAGTTCTGCACAGGGACCTTGGATATTTGTTTTTTGGAATGTGCATCATTTACGCTGTCTCTGGGATTGCCCTCAACCATATTCATGACTGGAATCCGAATTACATCATTCACAATTACGAGATCACCCTGAGCGAAAAGGTGACCAGGGATCAGATCGATAAAGCCTGGGTGGTTTCGATGCTCGAGGACCTGGATATGCAAAAGGAGTATAAAAAACACTATTTCCCTTCCGACGGAACCTTGAAGGTCTTTCTGAACCATGGCACTGCTGAGGTAGATCTCGCAACTGGCAAAGGCACACTGGAAACACTAAAAAAACGCCCGGTATTCAACCAGTTTAACCACCTGCACTACAATCCGGGTGTGCTTTGGAAATGGTATTCTGATTTTTTCTGTGTAGCCTTCCTGATCATGGCCTTCTCCGGATTATTTATCATCCGCTCAGGCAAGAACAGTATTAAAGGATGGAGAGGAGCCGGCTTAGCCGCTCTGGGTGTCATCATCCCGTTAATACTGTTCCTGATGTATATCTAGGCTACCATTCTTCAGGCAGGGTGTCGAGGTTTTTGTTATACACGCCCATCGCCCGCTCGCTCATACCCATACTTGAAAATCCACCATCGTGGAAGAGATTCTGCATGGTCACTTTCCGGGTAAGGTCGGAAAACAGGGTCAGACAATAATCGGCACACTCTTCGGCGCTTGCATTACCCAGCGGTGAAATCCTGTTGGCATAATCGAACAGTCCGTCGAACCCGCGAACACCGCTACCTGCAGTAGTCATAGTCGGTGATTGAGAAATACTGTTGACCCTGACTCCTTTTGAACGTCCGTAGATGTATCCGAAACTCCTGACAATGCTCTCAAGAAGGGCCTTGGCATCCGCCATATCGTTATATCCGTAGAATGTTCTTTGTGATGCAATGTATGACAGAGCCACAACCGAGGCATAATCATTCAGTGCATCCAGTTTCTTGGCTGCCTGAAGCATCTTATGGAACGAAAGTGCCGAAATATCGAGTGTTTGCAGGAAATAGCGGTAATCCAGGTCGTCATACGATTTCTTTTTCCTGACATTGGGTGACATACCGATGGAGTGTAGCAGAAAATCTATCTTACCGCCCAGAATATCCTGTGATTGAATGAGCAGATTTTCCAGATCCTCCAGGCTGGTTGCATCTGCAGCAATCACCTTGCTGCCGGTTTTCTCTGCCAGCTGGTCGATTTCGCCTAAACGCAGTGCAAACGGAGCATTCGATAATACGAAGACAGCTCCTTCCTCATGCGCTTTTTCGGCAATCTTCCAGGCAATCGACTTGTCGTTCAGGGCTCCGAAAATCAGACCCTTTTTTCCTTCCAGTAAATGATGAGACATAATATCTGTTTTAAGATTTTTTCAATAATACCCGTGCATTCTGAATGGCTTCAGGGGTAATATTTTCGCCGGACAACATCTGCGCAAGCTCAGTGATCCGTTCATCGGCAGTCAGCAGTTTCATAGTCGTATGAGTGGTGTTTGAATCATCATACTTATATACTTTATAATGATAATCTCCCTTAGACGCCACCTGTGGCAAATGGGTGATATTCAATACCTGACGGCCTACCGAAATCCGGCTGATGAGATTGCCGACTTTATCAGCAATATCACCGGAAACACCGGAATCAATTTCATCGAAAATAACAGTCGGAATCGCTAATGAATTACTAATTAACGATTTGATGCTCAACATTAACCGACTGGTTTCACCACCTGAAGCAACCAGTGATAGTTCTTCAGCAGGCTGGTTCTTGTTTGCAGAGAACCAGAACATAATTTCATCGGTGCCCTCTGATGAGAACTCGTGAGTCTCCTCATGGTGCACCTCAAATCGTCCATTGGGCATACCCAGTTCCCTGACCAGTTGAGAAACCTGTTTTTCAAAATCAGGAAATGTCTTTTTCCTCTCCTTCGATAGCGTTTGAGATGCCCGGGTGAGTTCAGTCAGAACCACCTCCAGTTCAGCTCTCAAAGTGATAATCTCATCATCAGAATTCTGAATATTTTTCAATCGTTCACGGTAGGATACCTGCAGCTCAATGAGTTCGCCAACAGAGCTCACCTGATGTTTCTTTTCAAGCGTGTTGATCAGATCGAGACGTTCGATGATCCACCGGAGGCGATCAGGATCGGATTCCACCTTATTCTGAAGATGGCTCAATTCACCGGACAGATCCTGAAGTTCAATATATACAGCCTGCAACCGCGAAGCTGAATCATCAATTTCAGGATAAAAAGGAGCAATAGACTGCAAGCCGGTCATCAGTTGCTTCAGACGCGTCAGGATCGAAATTTCCGACTCATTCAACACCTCCACGCTTTCTGAAAGACGGCTCTGGATATCGCCTGAATGTTCCAATAACAGTTGTTCCTGTTCCAACTCCTCCTGCTCATCCGCTGACAGTTTGGCTTCATCCAGCTGAGTAAGTTGAAATTCAAGATAATCCTGATCCGACCTGGCGCGGTTCAGCTTTTCCTGCAGCTGATTGACCCGCAATTTAAGTTGCCTGTACTTCTCAAAAACAATGGAATACTGATTGCGCAAATCCTGCAGCCTGCCAAACTGATCGACTACATGAAGTGCATAAACAGGGTCATGGATCAGCAGGTTCTGATGTTGTGAGTGTATATCCACCAGGCGCACTCCGATATCCCGCAACACATTGAGTGTTACCGGAGTATCATTGATAAAAGCCCTGGATTTGCCCTGAGGAGTAATTTCACGTCTGAAAATGGTGGGATTTTCATAATCCAGATCATTTCGGATGAAAAGATCCTGAATGTTCAGTCCGGTCAAATCAAAACTTCCTTCGACCAGGCATTTCTGATTTTTATCTTTCAGAATCTGACTGTCGGCCCTGCTACCCAGAAGCAGGGATAATGCACCCAACAAGATCGACTTACCCGCACCGGTCTCCCCGGTAATCATATTCAATCCCGATCTGAATTCCACATCCAGACTGGTAATGAGAGCATAATTACGTATCGATAGTGAAATCAGCATATCATACAAAGTAACACATCAAAGGCCGGACTTCAAAATTCCGTCCCATTTTGATGTATTACCGGGATCGATTTCCTTTAAAGCAGTAATGACCCGGTTCTTTTCATCCGGGAATGACTGTGAGAAAATATTGACAATTTCATCTGATTTTGCGGTAAAAAATACCGGGAATATCATGCTGTTCGGATTCTCACGATAGGCGGTCCTCATCTCGATCAGGGCATCGGCGATTTCTGCCCTCGCTTCATCCGTTCGCTCAACCAGCCGGTCGAGTCCCATTCTGTGATAGCGGTATAGGCAAGAGCGAACCGAACTGTATTTATCATTTAAAAGATTCTCTATCAACCAGTAACGATTTCTGGTCCCTTCAAAAGCCTTCCATCCGGGTTCAGCGGCATTCTGTGCATTGGTGGTGATGGTTTCGGCTCTCTGAAAAAACAGGGTTCCGCCTTCCAGCGAAAAAGTATCATAGTCGAGACCCAGAATAATGTTCACATAATAGGCCAGCAATGAAACGAGATTTGACGTGTACTGAGTTTCATTGAACCGGAGAGGCTCAAAATCATCATACTTAAATTGAACGTCGATATCCTTGTAGTTCAGAAGAGGAGTGGTTTGAGAAGTTCCGAAAACAGGGCGGCTCGACTGAATCTGAAGGGTGCCCTTAAATTCATTATCCGATATCCGTTCGGCGATATTAAACATAAACTGACACTGAATCCGTTCCTCATCTTTAAAAATATGGTCGGTCCAGTTCCGGTCGTTGACAAATTCCATCATGGCCTTTTGCATATCGTCATAAATATCCCGGTTTGATCCCTGAATTTGCTGGGAGACAACGCTAATCATGCAATTCAGCTCCTGACCAGTAGCAGTTTTGAACATCAGTGAGAGCAATAGGAAAAATAATATCTTACGTATGTTAGCCATGGGTCATCAAATTATAGATTTCATCAGCAATGTCTGTTGCAACATCCTGCTTCGACTTTAACTCGAATTTTTTCTGATTATTGTCTTTCCCGATGATGATAATCCGGTTGGTATCCACATCAAATCCGGATCCGGGATCATTCAGCTGGTTCAGCACAATGAAATCGAGATTCTTTGCTGCCAGTTTTTTTGAGGCATTGGCAAGGGCATTATCCGATTCGAGAGCAAATCCGATCAGTATTTGTCCGCATTTCCTTTGACCCCCGAGTTTCGCAGCAATATCGGTGTTTGGGGTCAGGGTGATGGTCAGATTCTCCCCGGTCCTTTTGATTTTTGAATTTTCCTGTCGTACAGGACGGTAGTCGGCCACAGCAGCAGCAAAGACTACGATATCGGCTGACGGGAACAGGGCACTTGCCTGTTGATCCATCTCTCCGGCAGATACAACCGGATGAATAGTTACATTCTTGTGGGTGAAATTCAGGTTTACCGGGCCTGACACCAAATCAACACAAGCTCCCTCATCAGCGAATGTTTTTGCCAGGGCATATCCCATTTTTCCGGACGAATGGTTGCCAATAAATCTGACCGGGTCGATCTTTTCATAGGTTGGACCTGCTGTGATCAGAACCCGTTTGCCGTTAAACCGGCTTTTTTTTTTAAAGTAATCCTCCAGCCAGGCAACAATTTTCTCCGGCTCCTCCATTCTGCCCTTTCCTTCCAGTCCGCTTGCCAGCTCACCCGTTGTAGGTTCAATGATCAGGTTGCCGAATGATTTCAGTGTTTCGAGGTTTTTGAGAGTTGCCGGATGCCTGAACATATCCAGATCCATTGCAGGCGCCACAACTACCGGACATTTTGCTGACAGATAGGTAGTTAACAGAAGATTGTCGGCAATTCCACCGGCCATTTTGGCAATCGTGTTAGCGGTTGCAGGCGCAATCAGCATGATATCGGCCCATATACCAAGATCGACATGGGAATTCCAGGCTCCATCATCGTGATGGAAAAAATCGGTAAGAACCGTGTTACCCGATAAGGTAGCCAGCGTAACCGGAGTAATGAATTCCTTACCATAAGGGGTAAGGATGATTTTGATCTGAGCCCCTTCGCGCTTCAGGAGGCGTGTGAGGAAAGCGGCTTTATAGGCAGCGATGCTGCCGGTAATACCGAGAATGATGTTTTTACCCTGCAACATAACCGGCAGGAAAGACTATTGTTCTTCCGTTGGAACGACTTCAGGTGTCCTGTAATAGATTTTACCTTCCATGAATTCCTGAAGGGCAATGAGAGTCGGTTTTGGCAACCGTTCGTAAAATTTCGATATCTCGATCTGTTCGCGATTTTCAAATACTTCTTCCAAGTTATCGGTGAAGGAAGTGAATTCTTCAAGCTTAACATTCAATTCCTGCTTCATCTGTACGCTGATCTGGTTCGCACGTTTGGATACAATGGCGACAGACTGATAGAGATTTCCGGTAGGATTATCCATATCATATAAATTCCGGGTAACCGTAGTTAAAGGGGCATTACTTTTTTTGTAATCCATTATTTCAAATATTTAAGTGCATTGTTATAGATACGTTCAGCTTCTCTCTTATGCTTTGAATCTGGAAACTCCTCACTAAAAGACTGATAAGAATCTGAGGCATTTTGAAAACGCTCTTTCATTTTATCCGCGACCGAGCCCATAGCCAGGTCATAACTGGATTTCAGGATGAGGAACATCAGATCCTCCCGGTAATGGGTATCCGGAAAATCCTTAAGTCCATTATTCAGAGCAGAGATTGCTGCCTTATATTCACCCAATTTGTAATAGAGACTGGCGCTGTCAAATGATTTCCTGACCAGTTTCTCACGAAGTTCATCGATGAGTTTATTGCAATCCGCCACCCTCGGGCTCGTAGGATGCTGATTCATAAAGATTTGCAATTCCTCCATTGCTTTATAGGTATTAGTCTGATCCAGATTCGGATGAGGCGAATCCATATAATAGCAATAGGCAATCATATAGGCACATTCTTCAGTATACTGCGAAACCGGAAAAGAAGCGATGAAGTTTTTGAAGTAGTAACCAGCCATGGTGTAATCCTGCTGATGAAAATAGCAATAGGCATACCGGTAACTGATCTCTTCAACTTTTTCAGTACCCCGGTATATCGGAATCAGCTCGAACATCAAAGCAGATGCACGGGTGTAATCCTTTTTATCGAAGTACTCAATTGCTTTCTTGTATTTAAGATCATAATCGGTACTCTTTACTAACTTCTGATAATCACTGCATGAGGTCAGAAGAAGTGCAAGTAAACCAATGGTTAAGAACCCAATACTTCCTTTTTTTAGCATGGCGCAAAGATACATTTTTTTGCGGTATTTATACTGAAAACTGCTGAGGTGGAAAAATAGTATTTTAGCACACAATATAAATCAAAATTTGTTAGCCGTGGACGTATTTGAAAAAGTAAAAGGCAATAAGGGGCCACTCGGGCAATATGCCAAAGAAGCTGATGGGTACTTTGCGTTTCCGAAACTTGAAGGAGAGATAAAACCACGAATGATGTTTCGTGGAAAGGAAGTATTGGTGTGGAGCCTGAATAATTACCTGGGCCTGGCTAATCATCCGGAAGTCAGGAAAGTCGATGCTCAGGCATCTGCCGATTGGGGCCTCGGATATCCCATGGGAGCCAGGGCCATGTCGGGACAGACTACCCAGCATGTTTTGCTGGAACAACAGCTTGCTGAATTTGAACATAAGGAAGCCGCATATCTGCTGAACTACGGTTATCAGGGTATGATTTCGATTATTGATTCGATCCTCGACCGTAAGGATGTGGTGGTTTACGATTCCGAAGCTCATGCCTGTATTATTGATGGTTTGCGCATGCACATCGGTAAAAGGTTTGTGTTTCCGCACAACGACATGGAACATTTTGAAAAAGAATTGGTCCGTGCATCGAAACTGGCTGAAGCAAACGGCGGCGGTGTTCTGGTCATTACCGAAGGAGTATTCGGCATGTCAGGTGACATGGGCAAACTCAAAGAAATCGCTGAGTTTAAAAAGAAATATCCTTTCCGTCTGTTAGTGGATGATGCACATGGTTTTGGAACCATGGGTGCAACAGGTGCAGGAACCGGCGAACATCAGGGAGTTCAGGACGAAATCGACCTTTACTTCGGAACATTTGCCAAATCAATGGGTTTGATCGGCGCTTTCGTTGCCGGTAAGGAAGAGGTAATCACGTTCCTTAAATACAATATGCGGTCACAGATCTTTGCCAAATCACTCCCGATGCCATGTGTTATCGGAGCAATGAAACGTCTGGAACTGCTCAGAACAAAACCGGAACTGAAACAGCAGCTTTGGAATATTACCAATGCGCTGCAATCCGGGATGAAAGCCAAAGGGTTCAACCTCGGGAACACCAACTCACCGGTGACTCCGGTTTACCTGAACGGAACCACTCCGGAAGCCACTAACCTGGTGTTCGATCTGCGTGAAAATCATGGACTTTTCTGCTCTATCGTCGTGTACCCGGTGGTACCGAAGGATGTCATCATGCTTCGTCTGATCCCAACGGCAGTGCACTCTCTGGAAGATGTAAAATATACCATCGACGCCTTCTCAGCGATTCACGGTAAACTCAAGAATAAAGAGTATAACCGCGATCATTTGCCAACGGTGTAAGGGCGAAGAGCGAAGGGCTAAGAGCTAAGA
>JAQWAJ010000376.1 GCA_028707745.1 Bacteroidales bacterium
CCTGTTTGCCGGATTCGATGGCGTGGAACTCCACGGTGCCAACGGTTATTTGCTGGAGCAGTTTCTTTCACCGGTTAGTAATACCCGTACCGATCTGTATCGCGGGAGCATCAAAAACCGATGCCGGTTTGTGATCGAAGTGGTTACCGCAGTGGCCGAGGCCATTGGGAAAGAAAAGACTGGTATCCGGCTGTCACCTTATGGAGTTGCGAGTGATATGCCCCATTATCCCGAAATCGATGCTACCTACAAGTATCTGTCTGAGCAGCTGAACAATATTGGGATTACTTACATTCACCTGGTCGATCATTCTGCCATGGGCGCTCCGCCGGTATCTGCACAACTGAAGAAAGAGATCCGGAAAAACTTTAAAAATACACTGATTCTCTCCGGCGGCTATGACAAAGAGCGGGCAGAGGCTGATATTGAAAGCGGATTTGCCGACCTGGTGGCTTTCGGGAGACCCTTTATCAACAATCCTGATTTTGTGAAAAGACTAACAAATAATTGGCCTCTGTCGCAGGATCTCAAAATGGATTTGTTCTATACTGCTGATGAAAAAGGATATACAGATTATCCGACCTGGCACTGATCGGTAAGAAATGCTTAAATTTGCGGGCAAATCTTTAATTGCGGGTTGGAAAACTGTAGGTTATGGAAGTATTAAAGAACTTGTTCTCCGGCGGAGGAACTGCAAATGCGATTCTTTTTATCTGCCTGACGGCCTTCATTGGCGTGCTCCTGGGCAAAGTATCGTTTAAAAAAATCAAACTGGGTATTGCAGGAGTTCTGTTCGCCGGATTGCTGATTGCCCACCTGGGTGCCCGGCCCGATCCTCAAATTCTGCATTTTGTCAGGGATTTCGGAATGATCCTGTTCGTGTATGCAATCGGAATTGATGTGGGCCCTAGCTTTTTCAACACCCTGCGCAACGACGGACTCAAATTGAACCTCTTTGCCGGTGGCATTGTCCTGACCGGATTCGGGATCACTTTTCTTTTCTATCACTTCGGAGATGTTTCTCCGGTGGTAATTACCGGTGTTATGACCGGTGCCGTGACGAATACTCCCGGGCTCGGTGCGGTGCAGCAGGTGCTTACTGATGCAGGAAGGCCCGATGATGCTGCGATTGCGGGCATGGGCTATGCAGTGGCTTATCCTTTTGGCGTGCTGGGAATCATTTTTACCATGATCGTGATTCGTAAATTCTTCAGGATCAACATCGACAAGGAAGTCGATGACTATAATCTTAAATTCCAGAACAAACTGAACAAACTGGAAAGCGTAAAAATCACCATCACCAATCCGAATATGTATGGTAAAAAGATCAAATACATACAGCAGGTTATTGATGATGAATTGGTTATATCGAGATTAGAAAGAGAAGGCGTTGTATATGTTGCCCTGCCGGATGAGATCATCCAACAGGGCGATGTTATTTACGGGGTTTCGGCCATCAACCATTTCGATCATCTGAAATTGAAGATGGGGGAGCTCGAAGTGGGTCAGAAGCGTGAAATATCCGGTGATTTGGCCATGTTTCATGTGTTGGTCACCAATCGCAAACTGACCGGCAAAACCATCGAACAGATCGGTATTTACCGTCGTTACGAGGCCAATATTACCCGGATTTTCAGGGCAGGCATCGAGATCCTTCCGAGCCGCGGAACCACCGTTGAACTGGGCGATACCGTAAGGGTGGTCGGCAAACGTGAATTGTTGCCTGAAATTCAGAAAGAGCTTGGTAATTCGATTAAAGAGCTGGCTCTCCCGAACACGGTTCCCATCTTTTTAGGTATTTTCCTGGGGATCATCCTCGGTAGCATTCCGATCTTCATTCCGGGATTGCCTTTCCCGGCAAAGCTCGGACTAGCCGGAGGTCCGTTGATTATTGCCATCCTGCTTGGACATAAGGGGCGTATCAAGAATTTCGATTTTTATATGTCCCCCGGAGCCAACATGATGTTGCGCGAACTGGGTATTACCTTGTTCCTAGCCTGCGTGGGTCTCTCCTCGGGCGGACAATTTGTGGAAACGCTGGCCAATGGCGGTTATAAATGGCTGTATTACGCATTCGCCATTACCCTGATCCCGATACTCATTGCCGGAATCATCGCCCGTTTAATGAAATTCAACTATCTGGAAATATGCGGATTGATTGCCGGCGCCATGACGGATTCCCCGGCTATCGAATTCGCCAACAGTCTGGCTCCGGTACATGCGCAATCCACAGCCTACGCAGCAGTATATCCGATAACGTTGTTTATGAGGATTTTACTGGCCCAGGCGCTGATCCTGCTCACTATGTAGGCGAATATCCTGCAACATTATTCTGATGCTCGAGACGAGCAGTTCGGGATCGTCGAAATGCACAAAATGCCCGGCATCAGCGCTGTAAAACAGCATTCCGTGGTCTACCGACTGAACCACCCGGGCCCACCTTTCCACCCTGTTTTTCATTTTTATCCTGAACAGTAACGAGTCGTTAAAAGTTGGAGAACGTAACTCCGGCGGTGTATCATATCTTCCGCCAGTGAGGATGTGCACCGGGATGTTGGGTAATTTGCATTCATTGATCTCTTTAAAATCATTTTCTCTCATCAGCCTCAGGTCCTCACCTTCGCTTTGTCCGGGTTTTATCAAGGCCTTCGTTTTTTGATTTGAAAGAGAATCGATAGCACTGCTATTCAATCCGATATCCTCAAAACACCGTCTCTTGTTTTCAGCCGTTTCTGTGAAATCGGCCGGATCGATGATGACTACCGGAGCTAATCCGGAAACGTCTTTCAGCACCCGATCCCAATTATCCATGGGCGTACCCATGCCACTTTCAAATATGATTACCGGCTGGCCCTCTTTTCTGGTCTCCAACCCAATGGTGTTGATGCAGATCCGGGTATTTACGACTGTAATGAACCTTTTTTGGGCGAAGGAATTCGAGGATATTGACCATTCAACCAGGATGAATATCAACAGAATAGGC
>JAQWAJ010000377.1 GCA_028707745.1 Bacteroidales bacterium
GGGGCATGAAGGTTTCCTGGCCTTTGCCGCTCAGGATGAAAATGTCGGTCTGGAAAGGATCGGAATCACCGACCGGCCGGTAATGGACATTGATGTTCGACTGATCGGCCATGCCCAGACTATCCAGCAGCTCCGCGTGTTTCAGGCGAATAACGGTGCCTGCCGGTCCGCTCACCGTGATCTTGCTGACCCCGGCAATGTTCCTTCCCAGATCATATATCCAGATATTATCACCGGCTTTGCGGATGCTTACTGCAGGAATTGTTTCGATTGCACGGATAGGTTCAACACATTGTGATACAATATTTTCAGATGCCGCCGGTACAGTCCTGACCGCGGTCCATTTGGCATCGTTAAAATCCGGAGTGTTCCATCCCTTCTGTTCCAAACGGGCATCATAATGCTCGGCTGTGTAAATGCTGTTGAAAATGATGGGTCCGGTGGAGGTTTTCCACTCAGGACCGCTGGAGATGGTTTCCACTTTGCCATTTTCGTAAACAATCCGAAGGTTCATGATGAAGCGCGGACGATTGCGCCAGTGTGCCTTATCGAAGTTCCATACCGCCGTTGACTGGTGATTGTACCAGCCGTTTCCCAGGACGACCCCGATGGCCACTTCCTTTTGCTGTATCAGTGAGGTAACATCGTGAGTGATATATAGATTCCGCTTGTCGAACCGGGTGTACAGCGGATCCAGCCGGTGGTCGCTAACCGTTTGCCCGTTGATCGAAAGTTCAAACAATCCGGCAGCCGAGATATATGCCCGGGCACTTTTAACCGGTCCGGCAGTTTTAAATGTTTTTCTGAAATAGGGAGCCGGCTTGAAATTGATGTCGTTGGTATCGGCGATCCACTGGCCCAGCCAGTTCGACTGATCGATCATGCCGGTCTCGAAGCTGGCTACCGGAGATATCCTGCCTTTCTTTCCATTCTGATCCCAGGATTGCACACTCCAGTAATAACGGGTAAAAGGCTGAAGTGACTTTTTACCGTCAAATACCATCTGCATTTGGTCTCCCCTGACGACTCCGGTATCCCAGAAACCGCCCTTCCCTCTTGCAACAGCTGCTGAATCGGAGCCCACCCTGATCCGGAAAGCCTGCTGAGCGGCACCATGCCGGTCGTCATTCAGCTGCCACTTAAACCGCGGGGCTTTTTCGTCGACCCCGATCGGATTGGTCATGTTTTCGACGGTGAGTTTTTGAGGCTGGCTCTTCTTTGCAAACGAGCTCAGCGGCAAGAGGCTCAGGAGCATAACAGGGAGTATCGCGATAAATTTCATAGGATAAAAATTTCTTAAAGATGGTAAAAAAAAAGTGACAAGTGACGAGTGACGGCAATACGTGACGCGTGACGCGTGACGCGTTACGAATTCGTTCAATGCAAGCCAATATACTCATCGATCTCCCGATGCCATTGATCGGGCTCAAAGGTTCCGGGGGTTGTTTCTTCGCCAAAAAGCAGATCGATCAGATACCGGGGTTTTTTGCCTCCGATATACACCGATTTGACGCAGGAAACGCAATAAACAACCACATCCTCCTGAGGCATTTCGGAGGTTCGTTTCCGCATTTGCTTTTTCACTTCCTCAACCGGTATCAGTCCGTAAAAGCTGTCACCGCAGCAGGTACCCTTCGTCCTGGTTTTTTCGGGCTCAGTAATGCTGATGTTCATTTTGCCCAAAAGCGTCCTGATTGCCTGGTGCACAGCCGGTTTTTCACGGGTTGGACAAGCATCCAGGATGGTCATCGCTTTTCCGTTGTAATCAGGGAATGGAAAAAAATCCGATCCGGCCAGGATCTCCCAAAGAGAAATAGTTGTTGTATTCGGATAATCATTGGAATACCGTTTATCGCATCCCGGGCAGATATTGATCACCTCGGTTTTAGTAATAACCTGTGGCTCATGTTTGCAGCAGGTGAGCAACTGATCCATGCTGCCCAGATTTTCATTCAGAATAGCACTCAGTTTATCTGCCAGATATGGCTTGTACAACATCAGGGCGCAACCCGGCGCAAATACTTTAGGCATATTCATTTCTCAAAAATATATGCCTTAAAAGTAAAGTTTTTATGCACTTTTTAATCCACTACAACCTTCTTGATCTGCAGTTCCCTGCCATTACTGACTTTCAGATAATAAATACCCTTGCTGAAGTCGTCGGCAGCGATCTCTTCCTGAAAACTATAAACAGACTTCACTTTCTTGCTGTAAACGATTTGCCCGGATATAGTTACCAGTTCGAGGGAAAGATCAGTTGCTTCATCGTTGGAGATTTCTATCGTGAATTTATCGCTGGTTGGATTAGGATATACATTGATATGGCTCATCAGGTTATCGTTCTCCACTCCCGATACTCCTTCCCAGCTCAGGTTGAGCAGAAAATCCATGGTTTGCGGCGGAGGATTGTTTGCGATAATAACATAATAGGAGCCTGCGGGAAGTTTTTTGCGGAATTGTCCTCCCTGGGCGCCATAGGCAAAAGCCTTGCAATGGTTTTTTTCAAGCTGTTCAGCCGGGCAGACATCCAGCACGTGAATGGCCCCAAAAGCCCCGATTATGCTGCCCGTTAGGTATCCTTCAGCCGGCAGGGTAACGGTATAGACCTTGTCGTTGCCATCCATGTAGTTTATGGATTGGGAACAGGGAGAATAGTCATAATCATCACTGTATCCGTTTGTCGTTCCAAAAAGATTAATAACCGGCAATGTCAGCGGGATGGCGTTGTCGCAAACATCCCCATCGATGGGATAAGTGGCAAGGATGTTAAAATAGAATCCGTCATTGTTATGGGGAGAATTCGGAACAGTCGGCCAGTTCAGAAAAATAGTCTGGCCTTTTTGCAGGACCGTCAGGAATCTCACGCCATCAGGATTATTTGAACAGGCTGGTTCCAGTGCCTCTTCAGTATCACCCAATATCAGTTCCGCGTTACAGTCGTATTTATAATAAAGAAAAAGGGGCCAGGCAGTTGTTCCCACC
>JAQWAJ010000378.1 GCA_028707745.1 Bacteroidales bacterium
GGCCGAAAGTGGTGTAGCTGGTTTCGATGGTTCTGTTGAGCACCCAGGTTTCATTCCACAGATACTCCTCCGTATGACGCGGATAACTTCCAACGATACCCGACTTGAACTGGCGTGAATTTTTCAGAGATTCCTTCAGCAGGGAGGGCAGATATTTATCCTGAGCAAAGCCGGCTGTACTGAGCAGAACAGCACTGACTACAAGGGGTAACAGAAGTTTTTTCATGGCTTTACGGGTTAAGAAAAATCACTTCAGGTTGGTTATAGCAAATATAAACAAAAAGTCCCCAGGCTTGATTACCTGAGGACTTTTTGTTTAGTCGTGGAATCCGATTTACATCATTCCGCCCATTCCACCCATACCACCCATGCCCGGAGCACCTCCGGCATTGTCTTTTTCTTCAGCGATATCGGCGATCAGTGTCTCAGTAATCAGGATCATACCGGCAATCGATGCGGCATTCTCCAGAGCTACGCGGGCCACTTTGGTAGGATCGATAACACCGGTTTCAAACAGGTGTTCGTACTTTTCAGTGCGGGCGTTGAAGCCATAGTCACCTTTACCTTTTTTTACTTCCTGAACGATCACAGAACCTTCAACTCCGGCGTTGGCAACAATCTGGCGCAATGGTTCTTCAAGAGCCCTGCGAACGATTGCAATACCGGTAGTTTCGTCATCATTGCTGCCTTTCATGCCATCAAGAGCTTTGATTGCACGCAGGTAAGCCACTCCACCGCCTGGGATAATACCTTCTTCAACGGCTGCACGGGTTGCGCTCAATGCATCATCAACCCGGTCTTTTTTCTCTTTCATTTCGATTTCCGAAGGAGCACCGATATAGAGAACTGCTACTCCGCCGGCCAGTTTAGCCAAACGTTCCTGCAGTTTTTCACGGTCATAATCAGAGGTGGTTGTCTCGATCTGAGCCTTAATCTGGTTAACGCGGGCTTTGATCACTTCTTTAGCGCCGTTTCCGTTAACGATCGTGGTGTTTTCCTTGTCGATAGTCACTTTTTCTGCAATACCCAGCATATCGAGAGTGGTTGTTTCCAGCTTCATTCCCGTTTCTTCAGAAACAACGGTACCTCCTGTTAGGATAGCCAGATCCTGGAGCATCTCTTTTCTGCGGTCACCAAATCCAGGGGCTTTAACAGCTGCGATTTTCAGGCTGCCGCGTAGTTTGTTCACCACCAGGGTTGCCAAAGCTTCGCCTTCGACATCCTCGGCAATGATCAGCAACGGACGTCCGGTTTGAACGGAGGCTTCCAGCAGTGGCAGTAAATCCTTCATCGATGACACTTTTTTGTCATAGATCAGGATATACGGATTTTCCAGAACAGCTTCCATTTTTTCAGTGTCAGTCACAAAATAGGCTGATAGATAACCGCGGTCGAATTGCATACCCTCAACAACCTCAACAGTGGTATCGGTACCTTTTGCTTCTTCAACGGTGATAACACCCTCTTTATTAACCTTGCTCATGGCGTCGGCAATCAGCTTTCCAATGATCTGATCGTTGTTGGCCGATATGGTGGCAACCTGTTCGATTTTTTTGAAATCGTTGCCAATGGTTTGCGACTGTGAGTTCAGGCTTTCAACAACTTTGATGACAGCCTTGTCAATTCCGCGTTTCAAATCCATCGGGTTTGCACCTGCAGTAACGTTTTTCAGTCCTACAGTAACAAGCGACTGAGTCAGAACGGTAGCAGTCGTGGTACCGTCGCCGGCGTCATCAGATGTTTTGGAAGCAACTTCCTTAACCATCTGTGCACCAATATTCTCGAATTTGTTCGGCAGTTCAATTTCTTTGGCTACGGTAACACCGTCCTTGGTGACCTGCGGAGCACCAAATTTTTTCTCGATGACCACATTGCGGCCTTTTGGCCCCAGTGTAACTTTTACAGCATTTGCCAATTCGTCAACGCCCTTTTTGAGTAATTCTCGGGCTTCGCTATCGTATTTTATTTCTTTTGCCATTTCTGTTAAGATTTTAAAGTTTTGAATTATCCAATAATTGCAAGAATATCAGACTGTTTCATAATCAAGTAGTTCTTGTCTTCCACCTTGATTTCTGTACCTGAATATTTGCCATACAGAACGATGTCACCGACTTTTACTTCCATCGTAACATCTTTTACGCCAGGTCCGGCTGCCAAAACTTTACCTTTTTGCGGTTTTTCCTGTGCTGAATCCGGGATAATGATACCGGATGCCGTTTTTACTTCAGCTTCCTGAGGTTCAACAAGAACCCTTTCTCCTAGTGGTTTTACTTTAACTGTTGCCATAATACACTATTTTGATTATTGATGTAATTTATACTGATATGGGTCTCATATCATATTGCATGCCATCTGCAGAAAACTGACAGGCTGACATGAAAAAAGCATCCCCGCCGGAGCGGGGATGCTTAAATTCATTGTAATCAGTTATTGTTTTGGCGTTTCTGTGCTACCGCCTGGTTGAGCTTCAGTGGTACCGGTCGGAATCTGCGGAACTCCGCTAGGATCAACCGTATTCTGAATCTGGTCCTGAATGGCAGATTGTCCGGTCGATGAATCTCCACGGTGAATCGATAAACTGGCTGCGATTGACAAAACCAGTAAGGCAATTGCCAGCGTCCAGGTTGCTTTTTCCAGAAAATCATTCGTTCTGCGAACACCCATGATTTGACTTGATGCCTGAAAATTAGAAGCCAAACCACCTCCTTTTGAGTTCTGCACCAACACGATCAGACCCAACAGGACACATACAATGAGTATCAGAATAGAAAGAAATAAGTACATATTCTTTTATATTATTGATTCTTAATAAGATCCCTAACTATCTCAATTTGACTGGCAAAGTAAACACTTTTTTCAGGAATTTTCAAACTTAGTTTTTCGTACGCCTGGATTGCTTTTAAGTAGTACCCTTGTTGAACATAAATCTTTGCCAGTGTTTCGGTAAGATATTCGTCATCTTCTTTTAAACTACT
>JAQWAJ010000019.1 GCA_028707745.1 Bacteroidales bacterium
CACACTGCAACGGCATGAATATTGTCGGTTACCTGTGCGGTAGCTGGGGTCATCGGGGTTGTAACATTTGTCGGAACCGTTTCGGGGGACGAAAAATTCAGAGCTGAAATGATCGCCCTGAACGATCGGAATGCCAGTTTGCCCACCCTGAATTCCGATGCCTGCGACCTGAATATCCAACATCAGGGGCAGCGGATAAATGTGACGGCAAAAATGACCTTCGCCAACCGGACAAAAGGGAGTATCTTAAAAACTGTTTTCTCCTTAAATCCAGGGCTGACACTCGAAGAGCTGAAAATAAACGGTTCACACACTGAATTTGAGAGAGATAATCATCTTGTTTTGGTGAATCTGCCGGCGGAGATTCCTGCCGGACAGAGTATCCAGGCTGAGTTTATCTACAAAGGCAAAATCGATGAGCGCGTATGTAATCTGGATATAAAAAATGAGCAGGCTATTGAGAAATGGGGACCTGATTTTATTATATCGGTAAGAAAACGTTTTGCGATTCTGGAACCGGAATATGTATTGCTTACTCCTGAATGCGCCTGGTATCCAATTCCCGGCGTTCTTCACGGATCCACCCTTTCTGTGCTGCCCGACTGGAATTTTACCAGGTTCACGGCAACTGTGGAGACGAAAAGCAATTTGCAGCCGGTCATGCAGGGGAAGATGGAAAATCAGGGTGGCAAATGGGTTTATACACCGGAGAACCCTCTTCCGGGTTTCTCCCTGATCATCGGACCCTATCAGCCGATGAAGATGAGCACTGGCGGTGTCGATTTTGAACTGGATATTATCAGGGGGCATGATTATTTCAGCACGGTACTCGATTCTGTTTCAGATACTTTGCCCAGGTTTGTGGGTGATCTGAAACAGGATCTGGAACGCCGGCTTGGGTTGAAATATGCCTATCCGCGTTTGCGGATGGTTGAAGTTCCGATTCAGTTTTATGGATACTCGAGGTTATGGATCAAACACCGTGATTTTCTGCAACCCGAGATGGTACTGGTTCCTGAAATGGGCAGCATGTTAACCCGGGCAGGATTCGGCAGGGAACTTAAGCAATCTATATTAAGAAGTAAGCAAAATGAGGAGTCTCTGACTGAAAAAGAGATTCAGCTCCGGGTACTGAGAAACTTCATTTCCAACAACTTCATCCCGGGCTCTACCGATAACAGAATGATGTTTGGCGGGCCAGGCGGGGGAGGGATGTCTTTTAACAGTGACACGGAAAAGAAATTCTCCCTGTTTCCCAATTTTTTCACTTTTGTCAATCATCTGGGTTCCGGTGAATATCCGATACTGAACACGGCTATTGAAACCTATTTAAGCAATACCGGTGAAACCCAGTTTGGCGGATTCGGAACGGTTACGAGCGGATTGAATGCATCGGAGCAAGCCAATATGGAATTGCAGAAGAAATCGTTTAAAAAGCTGTTGGGCAGTGAGATGGATAATACAGCACTACGGCAGGTGATCGATGCAAAAGGTAAATATTTCTTTACCTATCTCGAAGCGATAGCCGGATCGGATAATTTCATGCCGTTCATTATGGATGAAATCTCGAAGTATCGTTATCAGACACTTGATTTTAAGCAGTTTGCATCTGATTTTCAAAATCTTTACAGATATAATGTTGATTCGCTTGCCGGCAAATGGTATGAAGCTGAAAAGTTGCCGGGTTATCTGATCGGTCATGTCAGGGTCATCGAGATACAGCAGGACGACCGTACGCGATATCAGATGTTGTATGAGGTGTCAAATCCGTCGGATGAAAGCGGGCTTTTGCAGGTCACACTCCGTGCAGGAGGGCGTGGAGGCGGTAGCCGCGGTGGAGGTGGTATGGGTGGCTCAAGGAGTGGAGGGAGCTTTGCACTGGCCGGCAGGGATGCTGCAACCAACCGGTTTCTGGTGGTTCCTCCCGGACAGGCGATACAGGTTGGTTATGTTCTGGACGATCAACCCCGGATGATGTCGGTGAATACTTTGGTGTCCACCAATTTACCGAACAATATCTCTTATCCTTTTCCAACCCTCGAACAAATTAAAGGATATGAACCCTTTGAAGGGCAGAGGCGTATTCCTTTGATTCTGACGATGAGTGAACCGGGAGAGATTGTGGTGGACAATGAGGATGTTGGGTTCTCCTTGTTAGGGCAGGAGACTGTGAGCCGGATGTCGAAATGGCTTAAGCTGAACAAGAAAGATCCTGATGTCCCCTATGAAAGCATGAGAACGTGGAGGCCACCGATTTTCTGGACTCCGATCATCCAATCCGGTTTTTACGGTGATTTTGTCAGGTCGGCCGTATACATTAAGTCGGGTAAGGGAGATCTTTCCGTTGAATGGCGGACACTGATTCAGAAACCCGGTTTTTATGAAGTTTATACCTATGTCAATCCAAACATTGCCCGGATGGGCGTCAGGATGGGTGGTGGCGGAGGGCAGGGTCAGCGTCCGCCAGGAGGCGGAGGACCCGGTGCGATGCCTGAAATTACCGATGAATACCATTTTACCGTATTCCATTCAGAGGGCAAGGAAGAGGTGACTGTTGCCCTGAAATCTGCCGAAACCGGTTGGAACAAGCTCGGCTCGTTCTATTTTGAGTCGGATACGGCTAAAGTCACCCTGAATGATAAAAATTCAGGCCGCACGGTTGTTGCTGATGCGGTTAAGTGGGTTAAACAGCAGTAAATCAATAGAGAAAAGATCGAAAACTATTATGCTATGAATAAGAAAGTTGTATTATTGGCCCTGATTTTTGGCCTCACCGGTACGGGACCCATTTGGGCGCAGCAGCTGCTCAAATTGCAGGACGCCATGCAGATCGCAGCCAAAAATAGTCCGGATATAAAAGTGGTGGAATTCAACCTGATCCAGCAACAGGAGCTGCTGAAAGCTCAGGAGGCTTCCTACAAAGCCAGTTTTAAAATCAATCTCTCCCCGTTATCGTACAGTAACGACCGGGTATGGTACGATCTGGAGCAGGAATTCTGGACAACCACTAATCTGAAATCATCCGGAAACTTCAATATTGCCCAGCAATTGCCCTGGACCGATGGAACCATAACCCTGTCGAATTCCTTGTACTGGCAACAGAGCAGCATCGAGAAGTATTCGTCCACCACCTCGAAATTTAATAACAACGTCAGACTGCAATTCGATCAGCCGCTGTTTACCTACAATCACATGAAACTGGAACTGAATTCGCTGAAGTTGTCATTTGAAAATTCAAAGCTCAACTATAATGTTCAGATGCTGCAACTCGAGAAAAGTGTTACCACCCAATTCTACACGGTTTACAATCAGCAGATGAAGCTTCAGATTTCGCTGGAGGAGTATAATAATCAGATTGCCAACTTCGAACTGATCAAGAATAAGGTGGAGGGCGGTTTGTTGAGTCTTGAGGAACTATATCAGGCCGAGCTGAACCTGGCTACCAGTAAATCTTCCTGGGAAAATGCCAAGGTATCTCTGGATAATTCAAAGGATAATTTTAAAATGCTGATCGGCATGGATATCTTCAACGAGGTTAGTGTACTGGCTGACCCGGTGGTCGATTCTGTGCCGGTTGATATGGAGCTGGCTATCAAGTATGCTCTGGAAAACAGGATGGAGCTGAGGCAGCGTCAGATCAGCATCGAAAATGCCCAGGCCAGCCTGACCCAAACCAAGGCCAATAATGCTTTTCAGGGGAATCTTTCTCTTTCCGTCGGGCTTGTAGGGGATGACGCAAATCTAACTGATATTTACCATGTGCCAACTGATAATGAGCAGGTTGCATTGAGCTTACAGATCCCGATCTTCGACTGGGGGGAACGGAAGGCCAGGATCAAAGCTTCAGAAACTCAGATTGAGACTCAGAAAGTTAATTATGAGGATCAGAAAAACACCATTGTTCAAACCATCCGACAATCTTACCGGAATCTGCAAAACCTGCTCAACCAGATTACCATAGCTGAACAAAACGTGAAAAATGCCCAGCTAACCTATGATATCAATAAAGAAAGATATGCCAACGGCGATTTGACGGGTATGGATCTCAGTCTGTACCAAAGTCAGCTGTCGTCGAAGAAACTTGACCTGATCAATGCGCAGATCAATTACAAGCTGGAGATTCTGAATATGAAAATTCAAACCTTATATGACTGGGAAACCAAAATATCCATTGTTCCATCCGAATACAAAAAAAACTAGAATAATATGAAATCTTACCGAAACTCCCTGATTGCCTTACTGTTTTCCGGACTGGCCATAGTGGCGGTCAGCAGTTGCAAGACCCAGCAAGCAGATACTGAAACAGAAGTTGCTGTACCGATATCGGTGCTTGACATCCGTCCATCTTCCATTGAAGAGTTTATCGAGACCAACGGAACGGTTTACCCGACTCGTGAAGTTGAGTTGAAAAATGAGATGTCTGGTAAGTATTACCTTCAGAACAACCCGCGTACGGGGCGTCCGTGGGCATTGGGCGACCGTGTTTCGGCCGGCAATGTGATCGTAAAGTTTGAAGATGCCGAGTATGTCAATGGCATCCAGTATGATTCCAAGAAACTGAGTCTGGAGGTTTCAGAGAGCGAATATCAGAAGGAAAAATCGCTGTTTGATAAAGGCGGTGCAACGCTGCGCGAGCTAAAAACTTCAGAAACCTCCCTGATCAGTGCAAAATATGCTTTGGCTGCCGCCGAGTTGTCGCTGGCCAAGATGGTGGTTAAAGCCCCGTTTGACGGCGTTATTGTTGACCTCCCATTCTATACTCAGGGCAATAAACTCGCCACCAGTCAGTCGTTGGTTAAAATCATGGATTACAGAAAGTTATACATGGAGTTCCAGCTGCCTGAAAAAAATCTGGCTCATATTTCGGTAGATCAGAAAGTAAGAATTCTGAATTACGCTTTACCGGATGATACCTTGTACGGTATGATCAGTCAGCTATCACCGGCCATCAGCCCGGATACCCGAAATTTTGAGGGCACTCTTACGATCCTGAACGATGATCTGAGGTTAAGGCCGGGAAGTTACATCAAGGCAGAGATTATCACCCAGAAAAAGGACAGCACGATTGTGATCCCGAAAAGCATCATTGTTTCGCGTCAGCGTGGAAAAACGGTGTTTGTCATCGACCAGAATACGGCCATGGAGAGAGTTATTACCACCGGTTTGGAAAATCCGGATTCCGTTGAGGTTATTAAGGGTTTACAGATGAATGACCGGATCGTGATCGAAGGTTTTGAGACCCTCGGCAACCGTTCAAAAGTTAAAATCGTCCGTTAGTCGGGCATATTGCAACTATCATGAGAAAGATTACCGAGTTTTCAGTAAGATACCCGGTCACGGTTACCATGTTGGTCCTGGCAGTAGTATTGCTGGGCTACATATCCTTTGGTAAGCTGGGAACGGATTTGTTTCCGAAGCTGAACAATCCGAGGATCTACGTGGAACTGCAGGCGGGCGAGCGTCCACCTGAAGAGGTGGAAAAATCGTTTGTGGATCCCATTGAATCGGTTTGTATCAGGCAGAGCGAAGTTGTTGGGGTAACTTCCGTGACACGGGTCGGAACGGCTCAGATCACGGTTGAGTATGCCTGGAACAAGGATATGGACGATGCCTTTCTGGAACTTCAGAAAGCGCTCGGAACCTATTCGCAAAACAGTGAAATCACCTCTTTGACCATTACTCAGCACGATCCGAATGAATCACCGGTCATGCTGGTGGCCATGCGTCATGAAACGCTGACCGATATGGATGAGCTCCGGCAGATTGGTGAGAATTATCTCCGGAATGAACTGGTCAGGCTCGAGGGTGTTGCCGACGTACAGATGGAAGGCCAGGAGCAGAAGGAAGTTTTGATCAGTACTGATCCGTATCTGCTTAATGCATTTGGCGTTACCACTTCTGAGATCACGTCGCAGATTACTAATTATAACAAAAATGTGTCGGGGGGGTCCATTGTTGAGATGGGTACCCAATATGTGATCAAGGGAGTCAGTGTTTTCGAAAATCTGAATGACATTCAGCAGCTGATCGTTGGCTTCAAGACGGGAACTGCTGCCACTGCCACTACAGGAACCACTGCCTCTGCCTCATCGCGGGTGCCGGTTTTTCTGAAAGATGTAGCTAAGGTTGAATTCAAGAACAAGGAACCTGATAACATAGTCAGGATAAACGGGCAGCGGGCTATCGGACTGGCTATTTTCAAAGAGCCAAGCTTCAATACGGTGAAGGCAGTGGAACAATTGAACGAGGAGTTTGTGAAGTTGCAAAAATCTCTGCCCGGATATACCTTCGAGATTATTCAGGATCAGGGTTCATTTATTTCGTCAGCCATCGATGAGGTAAAATCCAATGCCATCATCGGGATGTTGCTGGCGGTTTTCGTAATGTTCCTGTTCTTCCGCCGGATTGGCTCAACACTGATTGCCAGCGCCGCCATACCGATTTCGATTATTGCCACCTTCACGCTGATGTATTTCAACGGGTTGTCGCTGAACCTGATGACCCTGGGAGGACTAGCCCTGGGGGTGGGCATGCTGGTGGATAATGCCATCGTGGTCATTGAGAGTATTTTCAGGCACATGGAGCAGGGAATGAGTATCCGGGAAGCCTGTATTGAAGGGGCCTCCTCAGTTGGAGGAGCCATTTGTGCCGTTACCTTGACCCATATCGTTGTTTTTCTTCCGATTGTATTCCTGCACGGAGCATCCGGAGAATTGTTCAAAGATATGGCCTGGACGGTTGCTTTCTCGCTGATCTGTTCATTGGTAGTGGCTATGCTGGTTATCCCCATGTTGTTTGACCGGTTCATGAAACCGGCAAATGCTGCCAAACAGGTCAATTCCATCGGGTTTAAATGGTATCCTGCGCTATTGGAGAAATTTTTAAAGAACAAATGGTTAATTATCGGACTTTCGATATTGCTCATGGCCGGATCGGCTATGTTGATCAAACCGATCGGCAGTGAATTTATGCCACGAACCGAGGCCAGGGAATTTTCGCTGGATATCAGACTGCCTGAGGGTACTCAGCTTACACGCACAGATGAGGCAGTCAAGACTCTTGAACAGATGATTACCGAACTGCTGGGCAAGGATCTGAAAAACATGTATGTGCGGGTTGGTCCGGCAGCCAGTTCCACCACCAGCTCTTCTATTTTTGAGAGTGAGAATACGGCAAATATCAAAATATCTCTGAATCCTAAAGCTTCGCGAAGCAGCGATATCCTGCTCGCCGATCTCGGGAAAATTTTTACCTCGATGCCGGAAATCCAGTTCAGTTTTACACAGGATGAGACGGCTTTGCAGGCGATATTAGGAACAGATGAGGCTCCTGTAGTGGTTGAGGTTGTGGGTAAGGATTTTACCCAGATTGAAAGGCTGACCGGAGAGGTTGAAGGTATCATGAATTCGAATACCGATCTGTTTAACATCCAATCGTCCATCCAGCCGGGAGCTCCGGAAGTGGAACTGGTTATCGACCGGTATCGTGCGGGTATGTATAATGTTACGATCGATCAGATAACCAACCAGGTGACGCAGTTGCTGACTGGCACCGAGGCTGGTAAGTTCGATTATAAAGGGGAGATGACCGAAATTCGTTTGAAATTGCCTGATGTAGAAGTCAGCCAATTGCAGGATATTGCCCTGAAGGTGGGCACCAGCTCGATCCGGCTTGGCGATGTGGCCGATGTTCGTCAGGTTTCGGCGCCGAAAGAGATTTTGCGTACGAACCAGAACAGGGTGGGTAAAGTTTCCGCTCAGTTCAAGGGTGATAAGCCTATCGATCAGGTTATTGTGAACCTTGATTCGCAACTGAGACAGGTTGTATTACCTCCCGGGTATACTATTCGTCAGGCAGGTGAGGAACTGAAGCGCAAGGAATCGATGAAGACTCTCGGATTTGCACTGCTCCTGTCATTGATTCTGGTTTATATGGTGCTTGCCTCACAGTTTGAGTCCATTGTGCATCCTTTCACCATTATGTTAACCATTCCGTTGGCCGGAGTGGGAACCGTACTTCTGTTCTTCTTCCTGAAAATGCCTTTCAGTATGATGGCTTATATCGGAATAATCATGCTTGCGGGTATTGCGGTCAGTAACGCCATTCTTTTACTGGATGCCATCAACAGGTGTAGAATGAAGGGCATGAACCGGCACGATGCTATCCTGGAAGCCGGATTACAGAGGATCAGGCCGATCCTGATGACCAGTCTGACCACTGTTCTGGGTTTGGTCCCGATGACGCTGGGCTTCGGACAGAGTGTATCGCTCAGGGCACCGATGGCGCTGGCAGTGATAGGCGGTATGGTGACCAGTACTATACTGACACTCATTGTGATACCCTGTTTTTATGATGTCATAGACCGGGTCACATCGGGGAAAAAATACGCCAATGCAAAACATAGCTAAGGAGAACGCCAGATGAGGATGATCATAAACCGGAAGGTTCTGATCTCGATGATTTTCATCGGGCTGACGGTACTTGGAATTGTCTCGTACAATCAGCTGAAGATTGAACTGTTTCCGAATTCAGAATCACCGTACCTGGTGGTACAGGTGACATCACAGACGGAGGTTGATCCCGGCTATATGGAGAAGCAGGCTGTGATTCCGATAGAGGGTGCCGTTGGCGGACTTCCCGGAATCAAGGAGCTGACTTCATCGGCTGCCCAGCGGAGAGGAACGATTACCGTTGCCTATGAGCCCAAAACGAACCTGAAATATGCACAGCTGAAATTGCAGGAACGGATCGATGAGGTGAAAGCCACTTTACCGGAAGAATTCACTGTTACGGTGCTCAAGGTTGACCTGGAGCAGGCTGCAAATCAGGTGATGTCGATGGAAGTCAGGGGATCGGGAGGCGCCAACAGGATCCGCCAGATCACTGACGAGAAAATCACGCCCCGTCTGGAGAATGTCGACGGGATTGCGGGGGTAACCGTTTATGGAGGTCAGGAGAAAACCCTCGAGATAACCCTTAATAAAGATGCCTGCGAGGCTTATGGGATCACTCCGTATCAGGTGAGGAATGCCATAGCGCAAAATGGGCGCGACCGTACTTTCGTGGGCAGGGCTTTTGCGGGGAACCGAATGTATTTTGTGCATGTCACGGCCGAGTATGTGAACACGCATGACATTGAGAGTATTGTGATTAAGGAAGCCGGGCCTGTTCTTCTGAGAGACGTAGCCACGGTTTACTTCGGTGTTAAAGAGCAAACCTCCTATTCACGGGTGAACGGACTGGAATCGGTCACGCTGAACCTGGTGGCCGATTCACAGGTTAATATTATCGATGTATCCCATTCGGTGAAATCCCTCGTCGAAGAGCTGAACAAGGAGTTCGGACCATTGGAGGTTGAAATCAAGATCCAGGACAACATGGCTGAAACGATGGAGGACAACATCGATTCTATCATCAATCTTGCTCTGACGGGAGGCTTGCTGGCCATTTTCATCCTGTGGATATTCCTGAAAAATGTCAGGCTGGTATTGTCGATCGCCCTATCGATCCCGATATCGGTTTATGTGGCCTTCAATGTTTTTTATGCAGCCGGAATCACCTTAAACAGCCTGACCCTGGTGGGTATGGCTCTGGCGATCGGTATGCTGGTGGATAACAGCGTGGTGGTGCTGGAGAACGTGTACCGACACGCGGCGAGGGGGGAATCGCCCGATATTGCGGTTACGCAGGGCACGACTGAGGTTTGGAGATCAGTTGTGGCCTCAACGCTAACCACGATAACCGTATTCCTGCCTTTTATTTTCTCTGAAAATTATCTGATCAGGATACTGGGAACCAATATCGGAATATCCATTATTTCAACTTTGTTGGTATCCCTGATGGTGGCACTGATGTTAGTGCCGATGCTGACCCATCTGATTTTGAAACGCGAGCCGCACAAGGGCCCTCAGATCTTTGAGAAAGTTTCGCTGCATAAGAGGTTGATTCAGATCTACCTGTTGATTTTTAAAACCTGCATGCGAAATCCGGCTGTGACGATCATCAGTGCGATGGTAATCTTTTTCGTCACTTTGTTTGCGGCACTGGGTTTATCGAGCAATACCCTGAAGGAAGCACAGACCAATGAACTGCGGATTGCCATTACCATGCCGTCGGGAACCACGCTGGATGCAACAGACCTGGCCATCAGAACGATTGAAGATCGTTTGAAAGATATACCCGAAAAAGAGGAACTTGTGACTTCGACACAGGAAGCACAGGCAACTATTACGATCAAGCTGTTTGAGGATTATGAGAAGATCAAGGACCGGAAACTTCCTGAGATCAAGTCGGATATCGAAAGCAGAATCATGGATATCCCTCAGGTTACCTATGAGTTTCAGCAATTTTCATCGAGTTCCGGTTTTTCCGGCGGAGGATCCGGGGGGGGGAGTGCTGTCAGCGTCGGAGGACTTGAAAGTCTGATGGGTATTGGAACCCAGCAGGAGACCGTGATTGTGAAAGGCCAGAATTTTGATTTGATGAAGGCTGTTGCCGAGGATGTAAAATATTATCTCGATGATTTGACCACTATTCAACAGTCGACGGTAGGGGTTTCAACCAACCGTCCGGAGGTTCGGATGGCTTTTAATACCCGTGAAATGGGCGAAAGAGATGTCACCCTACAGTCAGTGATGTCGGAGTTGAGTTCTTTCCCGACTGAAGTCAATACGGGAGTTCAGTTTAAAGAGGGCACCGAAGAGTATGATATCCTGATCAAATATGACAAGGTTGTCGTGGATAAGAACAAAACCCGCACCATGTCGGATCTTCAGACCATGGACGTGCCTTCGACCGATGGGAGCCGGCACCGGCTGACAGATCTGGCTAAAGTTTATTTTGCCTATGGAATGGGGACCATCAACAGGTTAAATCAGGAAAAACAGATTAAGGTTACCTACCGGTTTGATGCAGAAACCAACGACTCCAAAAAGCTGCTTGAAACAGCCCGCGCCGATGTCGACAACCTGATCGCCGGCATGAAGATTCCTGCCGGTGTTGCCGTGGAAGTTCAGCATGAGGCCAATGAATTTAAGGATTTCTATTTCCTGATCGGAGCGGCATTTATCCTGATCTTCATGATCATGGCAGCTGTTTTTGAATCCCTGAGTACCCCGTTTGTTCTGTTGCTGTCAATTCCGCTGGCCGGTATCGGTTCGTTTCTGGCCATTTTATTTACAGGTAATTCTCTGGTCAATGCAAATACTCTGATCGGTTTTATCATTCTGATCGGTATTGTGGTCAATAACGGGATCATCCTGATCGATTATACCCGAATTCTGAGGAAGAACGGGAACCGGAGAACCAGGGCGCTGATGATTGCCGGGCTGGCGCGACTGCGCCCGATCCTGATTACGGCATGTGCCACGGTGGTGGCCATGATTCCCCTGGCAATGGGCCAGTCGGAATATGTTAGTTTGATCGGCGCTCCGTTTGCCATTACGGTTATTGGAGGTATGACGGTCAGCACCCTTCTGACCCTGGTATTTATCCCGACATTCTACTCAGGACTTGAAAATGCACTGCAGTGGATGAGGGATCAGAAACTGGCAACCAAGCTGGTTATGTATATCCTGATGATCGGGCTGGTTGCCCTGATCTATTTTGGAATCGAAACATTCCTGTGGCAGGCGGTGACTTTCATGCTGGTCATTATCGGTGTGCCGGCATCTACCTGGTTTGTTATGAACAGTCTTCGCAAGGCCAGTGAAACGGTTATTCCTGCCGGTGAATCCATCACCATCAGCGTACAGAATCTGGTGAAAATATACGAACGCGACGGACGGTTTGCACGGCAGTGGAAGGCCGGGCAGGCTATCCGGAAGCGTTTGGGAATGGAAAAGGAATACAAGAGCTGGAAAGATCTTGAAGATCTGCTATGGCAGTTGCCGATCGTAGGTTTCCTGATCTACTTTATCTTTTTCTTTCTGGAATCGGGTTTTTGGGTTTTTCTGCTCAGCATACCGCTCTACTTCATGCTTCTGGGAATTTTTAAACCGATACAGGCATTTTCCCGGACCCGGAAACCAAATGGGGTTATCAATAAACTGAATCAATTCATTCGCGGTTTGATTTTCTGGGGATTCCCGGCTCTGACCATTGTGTTCTATCAGATTCAGTGGCACAATATTGCCCTGGATATCCTGATCGGATTACTATGGTATATCTCGCTGATTATTTACACCACATCCGGACGGCTTGCCCGCGATAAAGTCAACGTGAACAGGATCTCCGGACGGTTTGGAAGAATCCGCCGGGGTTGGTACCGGATGGTACAGTCGATCCCGGTGA
>JAQWAJ010000379.1 GCA_028707745.1 Bacteroidales bacterium
TTACCGTTGCCGGTCCAGTAGGGATCCTTGAACACCAGATCAGAATAGCCCGTACTATCGATCTGTTGATACAACCAGCAGTTTTTCCCCATCATGTTGCAGAATCCGTCGGAGGCGCGATAGCTCCCGGCCGAATATTCAAATAGCACATGTTTGATGGCGGTGCCTGAAGACTTTTCATTCTTTTCGCCTTTCACCATGATTTTGATGACATGGGGGCGGGTGGGATCAAGGCCCTTGCGGATGAATCCAAACTGGTAGGGTGTCATCGGGGAGGAATAGCAGTCGATGGTTTGCTGAAAAGAATTATCGATATAGATATCCGCTTTCCCGCAATCCGGGCCCTTTACCACTCTCCAGTAAATATCGGTACCGGTGAAAGAAAACTCAACCTGGCTCTTGTTTTCAGATGAAACGCGTGCCATCGACTCATAGTATTCTTTTTTGGGTTCATCGGTCCAGGTGCCGGAGTACACATTCTCTTTGTGCGTGCAGGCCACTCTCCGGGTACGGCGGCTTTCGACCGGATCATCCGATTCATAGCGTGATCCGTACAAATAGAGACCTCCCGGTTCCATACTGGTAATCGGAGCTCCTGCATATCCGGCAGAATAGCCTTCGGTGGGTTGTGTTTTGCCACTGCCCAGATCGATTTTATACAAACCGTAGAACTTCTTTTCCCAGTAAGAGTAGAGCCAAAGCGATTGCCCGCCCCTGTACACGTCGTTTTTTTCGGCGTTCAACACATGCCAGGCCGATGCCGGCGGGCATCCCCATATGTCGCCCGGGATTTTATAGCTGGGTGACCAGTCCTGTTTTGAAAGATCCGTACAAAATGAGATGCTGCTGTTGTAGTTGAATGAAATGTATTTTTTCAGATAGGTGTTGTACATCACGTAGCAGCCCTCCACATCCGATGCTTTTCCGCCGAGAGCGGGTTCGGTCCAGCTACCGTTATAGAACTTCTGCCATTTTCCCGGAGCCAGCTTATCCTTGATGGCACATCGGGCAACATGGTGCCTGATAAAGGTAAAGAAGCCAAACGGCGGACCGTCGACACCAGTTTTAGTCCACACATAATGGTTGGTATACAGATAGACATATCCTTCCTTTTCATCGGCATACAGGTAAAAGTCGCCTTCGCCGCCATCCCAGTACAGACCTGACCCTTCGCGGCTCGTAGGCAGCGGTTCATCCGGGTTATCGCGGGTCATGATCGGGCCCTCGTATTTCCACGTCGCTCCTTTATCGGTACTGGAGGCCAGTGTGATCTGGCGAAGGATCGTGGTATAGTATCCGCGGGTTTCACAATGCATCGGGGCATATAGTTTCTGATCGGTTTTGTCATACCACATGCCGCCCAGAATATAAGGGCGTGACACCGGTGCGGAGATCACCCCATCCGGTTGCCGTTTGGCATTCTCAAAATTTGTTCCTTTAAACCGATAGGCCGGCTTGGTCTCCCCGTTTTTCAGCATGACCCAGAATTCCCCGTCGATGCGGGTTGCAGCCACCGGAAAGTCCATCCATTCGTCAGGACTCCGGTCGGTCAGATAGTCGGGAAGCGAATCAACGGGTGTTTTGGTAACCGTCAGCGTGAACGGCAGCGGTTTAACCTGCCCGGCAGAGCGCTGGGCAAACGAAACAGTAACAGTCAAAAACGACAACAAGATAATTATCAATTGCTTGGCCATGATCTGGAAATATAGTTTTTAGTGGTTTGATAGTATTCTTCGGGTGACGGTCCAACTTCGTGCAGAGTTCGTACTCCTGCATCAACACAGGTTTTATGGAAATCCTCCAAAAGATAGACCATCCGCTCTCGCGGGATGGATTTATAATCGGTATGACTCTTAGCGATTTCCATGGTTGCATATTCAATCGGCAATCTTGCAGTCCGCACATGCAGCAGATAATCCGGCTGATCTTTGACGGCTTTCAATGCCAGATCGAAATAAGCAAAATACTTGGCTAGATTGTCCTCTGACAGGAAAGTTTTTTCATGTACCGTCGGATGACCGAAAATATTCAGAAATTCTTTCGTTTTCAGGACCTCCCCCTGCAGGGTATCCAGGTACATCCTGACAAATGGCGCCGCTGCTCCGTAATACCCGTTCATGAAATCGGTGATCACCGAGTCGGCATTGATATCAGGATTCCATAACAACCTGGATATCAGATACGATTTCAGTTCAGAAAACTCATGGCCCGTATCGCAGTTGCTCTGTTGGAAATGTGAGAATACATTATTTCTGACAAAAAACTGAATATTGGGCTGCAATACCTGAATATTTGGGAAAGGTGTTACATGATGGGAAAAGTTGACGGTATAATCCCACAGGTAAAGATGTTTGGCGATTTTACCCCAATCCTCCAGATCTTTCAAAAAGGATACACTTCGAGGATCTTCGGCGATGGGCTGGCTACGGTTGAGCTCGATGGTGCAGAGCATAATCTGCACATTGCCGGCAGGTTTAGTGATTTTCGGCGCCGTCCGGCTATACTGATAAGCCAGCGTGGAGATGGTTTTATCAGGAAAATGGCTGGCCACTTCGTTGACAAACCGAATTACCGGTCCGGCCGGACTACCCTCCTCAGCGATAATTTTTTTACACGCATTGCACTGGCAATAAGTGAAATTATCGTTCTGACTCACCGACCACAGTTTTTTATCAGGTTGAAGAGCCATATCGGTTTCCAGTTTCTTTAGAGTGATTTTCAACACTTCGGGATTTGAAAAACAGGGTTGGTCGGCCATCCGTTTACCATTTATCAGGGCAAAATATTCGGGATGTTTTTTAAAATGTTCGGCCGGCGGAAGGAGCATGTTCATCGTGTGTACATAATATCCCTCGGCAAACTGGTCCTGAACGATATCGATCTTTTGCCAGTCGCGGTAATTCTCATCTTCAGTGAAGCGGCCATACACATTCCGATATTCATTGACCGGCTGGTC
>JAQWAJ010000020.1 GCA_028707745.1 Bacteroidales bacterium
TCAAACTGGGTATCTCATTGGTATCATTGAGCTTTATTATTGCGTTGATTTTAGTGATCCGATATATTGCGATGGGCCAGCAGGTGAGTGGATGGGTCAGCCTGTTCCTGTCGGTTTGGATATTGGCCGGTATTATTATCATTATTTTGGGATTGCTCGGAACTTATATCGGAAAAATATTTGAAACGGTTAAAAACCGCCCAACTTATATTATCAGGGAAACAGTAAAAAAAACTAAAAATGATCAATAGGAAAACCTGCATAGTTTTTGGTGCCAGCGGGTATATCGGAAGTCATCTGGTTTATTTTCTTAAAAATGACGGTTATGAGGTAAATGCCTGTGATATTCAGGGTACACCGAAGCGTGTAGATGTTACCGTTGCCGATGATTTTAAAAATATTGACTGGGATGTAAATTGTGTTTTTATGTTCGCCGGTCTCTCCGGAACATTTGCAGGATTCGATGATTACAGCAAGTATATTCACATCAATGAGATTGGCCTGCTGAATGTATTAAATGAAATAAAAAAATCGGGTTTCAAGCCACGTGTTATATTTCCGTCTTCCCGTTTGGTTTATCAAGGTTCAGATACGGCGCTGAAAGAAGATGATCCTAAAGAAGCGAAAACCATCTATGCAGTGAACAAAATTGCCTGTGAACACCTGTTGGAGATGTACCGGAATTCTTTTGATATTCCGTATGTGATTTACCGGATATGCGTTCCTTACGGAAATAACCTGGGTACAGATTATTCTTACGGCACCATGGGCTTTTTCCTGAATCAGGCTGTAGGAAAAGGACAGATCAATTTATACGGCGACGGATCTCTCCGCCGCACCTTTACTTCTGTTGAAGATATATGCCTGCAGATCCTGATGAGTTGCCAGGATGAGAAATCTGTAAACCAGATATACAATACTGCCGGGGAGGAGTTTAGCCTGAAAGAGATTGCATCGCTGGTTGCCTCGAAATATGGGGCGCAGGTGACTTTTTCGGAATGGCCAGATCGTGATCGGCGAATTGAATCGGGGCATACCGTTTTCGACTCCCGGAAATTCCTGAATGAGTTCGATTACAGGTTGAAAACCACCCTTATAAACTGGTTGGCTGGCATATAGCGGCTTTGCATTGGTCAAATAATTGCCGCTACCATAGGTTTTAATAAATTTTCCATCGTACATTTAACATATTAATTCAATTGTAAACTACCTTGGAAAATCAAGATAATCAAACGGTTATGGGCCAATCAAAGATTAATGATGCGACCTATCATTTTCCGAACTACCTGTCCGGTTTGTCGCATGATATTCGGACCCCTTTAAGTGCGATTATAGGTTTTTCAGATCTTTTGGCTGAACCCCGTGTATCACGTGCAGATCAAAGAAGCTATTGCCTGATGATTGGCCGCAGTTCCCGCAAATTGCTCGAACTGATGTCGAATCTGATCGACCTGGCAAAGATGGAAACCAATAATCTCGAGCTTTTTTATAAATATGTATATCTCAAGGATTTTGCCGATGAGATGAAGTCGGAACTGAATGAAATGGTCAACCTGTATGAGAAAGGGTACCTGAAAATTTCATTTATTGCGCCCACAAATCCTACAGCAAGCGTTTTTACTGATAAAACCAGATTATCGCAGATTGTAAGGATTTTGTTGGAGAACGGGATGAGATATACCAAACAGGGCGGCGTTACGATGACGATCACACAGGACGTTCCTTTGACCTGCACGATTGAGATCAGGGATACCGGCTGTGGTATGGATGCAGATTCACTGGAACACCTGTTCGTGATGTTCCCCCCTCCGGAAACTCCGCTCGGACGAAAGATGAAGGCCCGTGGTATGAGCTTGTCGGTGGTGAAAAAGCTTTGTGACAGGTTAGGGATTACCATTGAGGTAAACAGTGTTTTGGGAGAAGGTACCGTGATGAGAATGGTTGTCCCGTTTAAGGAACCATTATAATTCCGCCCTATTTTTTCATGTGGCGCTCGATTTCGCGGGCTGTATCCTTTTTCTTCAGATCTTCACGCTTATCATGAATAGCTTTACCGCGAGCCAGGCCGATTTCCAGCTTAGCCAGACCGCCGTCTGTCACGAAAAGCTCAATCGTGACAATCGTAAATCCTTTCTCTTTTACTTTTCGTTCCAGTTTCCTCAACTCATTGCGCGTAAGCAAAAGTTTCCTGTCGCGCTTGGGAATGTGGTTGTTGTAGGTCCCGAAACTGTACTCCGAAATCTGCAATCCTCTGGCATACAGTTCCCCATTGAGAAATGTGCACCAGGAGTCCGATAAGCTGGCCTTCCCCTGACGGATCGATTTAATCTCGGTTCCGTAGAGGACAATTCCGGCAGTGAATTTTTCAAGGATCTCATATTCCCTGTACACCTGCTTGTTGGCTATGCTGATCTTGTTGGACATGCTGTATTTGTTGGGCACAAAAGTAGTACTTTTATTGCTCATGAAAACTGCTGATTCCAAGGTTCCTGATTTGTTGGCTATTGTGGGCCATACTGCTGCCGGAAAAACTACGCTGGCGGCACATCTGGCCTTGCGGCTGAACGGGGAGGTGATCAGTGCCGATTCCCGTCAGGTTTATCGGGGTATGGATATCGGAACCGGCAAGGATCTGTCGGATTACCGGATCGGAGATGTTCAGGTTAGCTATCACCTGATCGACCTGGTAAACGCCGGGGAGAAATACTCCCTGTTCGATTTTTGCAGGGATTTCAGGAAATCTTATACAGATATCCGGAGCCGTGGCAAGCTTCCCATTCTCTGTGGCGGAACCGGACTCTACACCGAATCTGTTCTGCGGAAATATCAGCTGACCGAAGTACCGCAGGATGATGTTTTCAGGAAAAGCATCGGAGATCAATCTGATGAAGAGCTCATCAAACAGCTGAAATCCTATGGTCCTCTTCACAATCAGTCGGATACAACTGACCGCCACCGCCTGATCAGGGCTCTTGAAATTGCCCGGGCAACGCATCATGCGGATCGTGCACAAGATCCGGAACCTCAGATTAATGCTAAAATTTTTGCAATCCGTTATGAACCGGAGATCCGTCGTGAGCGAATCACTTCCCGGTTAACCGAGAGGCTGGAGAACGGGATGATTGAAGAGGTGAAATTGCTTCTGAAAACCGTTAACCCGGAAGATCTGATATATTATGGACTGGAATACAAATTCCTGACCCAATACTGCATTGGTGAGATTACCTGGGATCTGATGTTCACGCAGCTGAACACGGCCATCCATCAGTTTGCCAAACGCCAGATGACCTGGTTTCGCGGCATGGAACGACGGGGAATTGAAATCAATTGGATCCCCGGGGAACTGCCGCTGGAAGAAAAAATTGAATTTGTGATGGAACGATTTCAGGGCAAGAAGGCAGAAAGGCAAGAAGGCAAGAAGTGAGATTAAAAGTTCGGGCTTAGCAGATATTGCGCATAGAAATCGTCGATCACCTTGACAGCCTCTTCCGGGGTGTCAACAAGATGGAAGAGATCAAAATCGGTTACGGTAACATTATGTTCGCGTGAATGCATAACCTCCTTGATCCATTTGATCAATCCGCCCCAGTATTCCTTGCTGACCATCACAATCGGGAAGCGGCCGATTTTACCGGTCTGTATCAGAGTCAATGCCTCAAACATTTCATCAAAGGTTCCGAATCCGCCGGGAAGTACGATGAATCCCTGTGAATACCTCATGAACATGGTTTTACGGACAAAAAAGTAATCGAAATGCATCAGTTTATCAGAATCAACATAAGGATTATGGTTCTGCTCATGCGGAAGATCGATATTCATACCGATCGATTTTCCTCTGCCTCTTTGAGCTCCTTTATTAGCAGCCTCCATAATTCCGGGTCCGCCTCCGGTAATCACACCGTAACCAAGTTGTGTCAGACGATAACCGATCTCTTCAGCCTGGATGTAATACTTATTGTCAGGCTGCGTACGGGCCGAACCAAACACGGCCACGCTGGGGCCCAACCGGCCCAGTTTTTCAAAACCGTTCACAAACTCGGCCATGACTTTAAATATCTGCCAGGAGTTCTCTGTTTTTAATTCGTTCCAGGATTTAGTTTTAAAGGCATCCCGGATCATATCGTCTTGATTCATCTTAACTTCTTTGATTTGATTGCGAAATTAGCACTTCTTTTAGAAACCTGCCGGTATAGGAATGATTGTTCTGTATAATTTCCTCTGGTGTACCGGCAACAACAATATTGCCACCTGAAACTCCCCCTTCGGGCCCCAGGTCAATGATATAATCCGCTACTTTGATTACTTCCATGTTGTGTTCGATGACCACCACCGTATTGCCTTTTTCCACCAAACGGTTCAGAACGCCCAGCAAAACCCGGATATCTTCGAAATGTAAGCCCGTGGTAGGTTCATCCAATATGTATAAAGTGTGCCCGGTGTCTTTCTTGGCCAGCTCACTGGCCAGCTTAACACGTTGCGATTCACCGCCTGAAAGGGTGGTGGACGATTGGCCGAGTGTGATATATCCCAATCCGACCTCATTCAGGGTACGCAATGCCCTCACGATCGTCGGGGTGTTTTCAAAAAAATCGATCGACTGGCTGATGGTCATATCCAGAATATCCGAGATGGATTTCCCTTTATACCTGACTTCCAGGGTTTCGCGGTTGTATCTTTTCCCGTTGCATGCTTCACAATTGACATATACATCGGGAAGAAAATTCATTTCAATGGTTTTTACCCCTGCGCCCTGGCAGGTCTCGCAGCGCCCCCCTTTGACATTGAAAGAGAATCTTCCGGGCTGATATCCCCTGACCTGCGATTCCGGCAGCTTTGACAGTAGATTCCTGATTTCAGAGAAAACCCCGGTATAGGTTGCCGGATTCGATCGGGGTGTACGGCCGATCGGCGACTGGTCAACAACAATCACCTTGTCAATCAGTTCGATACCGGTTACCGACTCATACGGTAGCGGGTCCTGCACCGAACGATAAAATGCCTGGCTCAGGATAGGGTATAGGGTTTCATTGATCAGTGTTGACTTTCCACTCCCCGAAACGCCCGTAATGCAGATAAACTGCCCGAGCGGTAAACTGATATCGACATTCTTGAGATTATGTCCCTTGGCCCCTTTAAGGATCAGATACTTGCCGTCAGACACTCTTCTTTTTGCCGGAATCTCTATCCTTTTTTCACCTCTCAGGTAAGCCCCGGTAAGCGTTTTTGCCTGAATAATTTCATCCGGAGTCCCTGAAGCTACAACCAATCCGCCGTGCCGGCCTGCATGAGGTCCCATATCGATCACATAATCAGCCGAAAGCATCATATCTTCGTCGTGTTCGACTACCACGACCGAATTTCCGAGATCGCGCAGCTGCTTTAAAGCGTCGATCAGCTGCAGATTATCGCGATGGTGTAAACCGATACTGGGTTCATCCAGAATATACAGCACGTTAACCAGTTGCGATCCGATTTGTGTTGCCAGGCGAATCCGCTGGCCCTCACCACCTGACAGACTGCGTGTTGCGCGGTTCATCGACAGGTAGTTCAAACCCACATCCAGCAAAAACCGGAGCCTCGACCGGATCTCTTTCAGCACATCTCTGGCGATCTGTTGCTGGGTATTTGACATTCTGGATTCGATTCCTTCTAACCAGTTCAGCAATTGAGAAATGTCCATATCGGCGAGCTCGGCAATGTTTTTGCCGTCGATCCTGAAAAACCGGGATTCTTTTCGGAGCCGGGTGCCTTCGCAATCCGGGCATGAAGCGGTCCGGATAAACTGATCGGCCCATTTTTGGGCTTTCTTTGAAGTCGATTCATCTTTTTGCTGTCCGATATAGGTTAAAATACCTTCGAAACTCAGGAAGTAGTTGGAAGATAGCCCGAGAGGAGTGTTTTCGAGCTTAAAGGTTTCGTCAGATCCGAACAGGATAATCTGAAGTGCCTCTTCGGGCAGGTCACGAATCGGATCATCGAGTTTGAATCCGTATTTTCTGGCAATGGCTTCCAGTTGCCAGAAAATCATGCTTTGCCGGAATTTGCCGAGCGGAATAATTCCTCCGTCCTTAATACTGATTGTATCATCCGGAATGATCTTGCTGTTGTCGATTTCCTGGATAAAGCCCAGTCCCTTGCAAACCGGGCAGGCTCCCTGCGGACTGTTGAAAGAGAAATTGTTTGGGGCCGGCTCATCATAGGATATGCCGGTTGTCGGGCACATCAGATGGCGACTGAAGAAAGTGGGTTTTTCTCCGGAAAAACCGGTGATCAGAATCACTCCTTTGCCCTCTTTCATTGCGGTCTGGATCGAATCTTTCATTCTTTTTATCTGATCCTCACCGGCTACCAGGCGGTCAATAACCACCTCAATGCTATGCGTCTTATAACGATCGAGCTTCATACCGGCTGTCAGCTCCTTGATGGCTCCGTCAATACGTGCATAGATGTACCCTCTTTTCCGGATCTGCTCGAAAAGCTCCTTGTAATGCCCCTTTCTGGATTTAATCAGTGGAGACAGGATCAGGATTTTTTCACCGGAATATTTTTCGATGATTCTCGAAAGGATCTGATCGTCGGTATAACGGACCATCTTTTCCCCCGTTTCGTATGAAAAAGCTTCGGATGCCCGAGCATATAACAGTCTGAAAAAATCATAGATTTCAGTGGTGGTCCCTACCGTACTTCGCGGATTCTTGCTGGTTGTTTTTTGCTCAATGGAAATAACCGGACTGAGTCCGGTGATCTGGTCGACATCGGGCCGCTCCATGCTCCCGAGAAACTGGCGGGCATAGGCTGAAAAGGTTTCCATGTATCTGCGCTGCCCTTCGGCGTATATCGTGTCGAAAGCCAATGACGATTTTCCACTCCCGCTCAAACCGGTAATGACCGTCAGCTTATGCCGGGGAATCTTTACATCGATATTACGAAGATTGTGTACCCGCGCACCGGTAACTTCAATAAACTCGTCTCCTGTCATGTTTCTATAAATGAATAACTTCTCCAAAAGCAGCCGCAGCTGCTTCCATGATGGCTTCCGACATGGTGGGGTGGGGATGCACCGTTTTGATCAACTCATGTCCCGTGATTTCCATTTTACGACCAGCCACCAGTTCACCGATCATTTCGGTCACGTTGCTGCCAATCAGATGGGCCCCTATTAATTCTCCGTGTTTGGCGGTGAAAATCAACTTTACAAATCCATCCCTGGCTCCTGAAGCGCTGGCTTTACCGGAAGCTGTAAACGGGAACTTGCCCACCTTGATATCGAAACCAGCTGCCAAAGCCGCTTTTTCAGTATATCCTACGGAGGCTACTTCGGGAGTTGTATAGGTACATCCTGGTATATTGTTGTAATCCAGTGGCATGGGGTCAAGTCCGGCCATTTTTTCAACACAGGTAATAGCCTCTGCCGAAGCCACATGAGCCAATGCCTGTCCGGGTACAATATCCCCGATGGCATAAACACCAGGCACAGAGGTGCGATAATATCGATCTACCCTGACTTTCCCTTTTTCAATCACCACACCCGCCTGTTCGATCCCGAGATTTTCAAGGTTTGGGGTGATTCCGACAGCCGAAAGAACTATTTCTGCCTCTCTGGTTTCTATTCCTTTTTTGGTCTTGATAGTGACCACGCATGTTTCACCCTGGATATCCACTGATTCAACGGATGATTCGGTCATGATTTTGATTCCGGCTTTCTTCAGCGAGCGGGCCAGAGCCTTGGATACTTCCTCATCTTCAAGAGGTACTATCTCGGGCAAAAACTCCACCAGGGTAACTTCAGTTCCCATGCTGTTGTAAAATGAGGCCAGCTCAGTACCAATGGCTCCGGATCCAACCACTACCATCGAAACCGGGAGTTTGTCAAGCGTCAGGGCTTCACGGTAACCGATGATTTTTTTTCCGTCCTGCTTCAGGTTGGGCAGCTGTTTCGACCGCGCTCCCGTGGCCAGAATGATGCTCCCGGATTCGTAAATAGTCTCGGTGCCGTTAGAATCGGTCACGGAAACTTTCCCGGATCCGGCCAGCTTGCCGAAACCGGTTATCACATCGATCTTGTTCTTTTTTAATAAAAACTGAACACCCTTGCTCATGCCTTCGGCGACCGATCTGCTGCGGGCAATAATTGCATGGAAATCAGGCTTCACGGCACCTTCAACCACAACTCCGTAATCCGCAGCATGTTTCACCGTATCGATAACCTGTGCCGATTTCAGCAGGGATTTAGTCGGAATGCATCCCCAGTTCAGACAGATCCCGCCCAGTTCGGCTTTTTCGATAACCGCGGTTTTCAAACCCAGCTGTGATGCCCTGATGGCGGCTACGTATCCGCCCGGGCCACTTCCAATCACAATCAAATCGTAACTCATGGGTATTCAAATTAAACTTGCAAAAATACAGCCAATTATTGTAATTTTCAGATGGAATTTAAATGTAATGACGCTTAATCCGACGTCACATCTGAAAAGTTACTATGCAGCTCAATCCCAAGTTGATGAACAATTTCCGCTTCACGCGGATCACGATGATCGTTTTTATTGTTCTGGCAATTGCTTACCTGGCTTCTCCCCAATATCTCAAAAGAGCCTTAATCTATCAGAAGGTCAATATCGATGATTATAAAATTTTCGACAACCGCACTGTAGCGGCCGGTAATTACCAACCCTGGGATGAAGCTCCGGGTTATAAACAGAAAAGCATTCCGGAGGTTTACAAACCAGTTTTCGATAAATATAAAACAGTGGCTTTCGTGGTGGTCAGAGATCAGAAGATTCAGCTTGAGCAATACTGGGACGGGTATTCTGCCGAATCCCTGTCGAACTCCTTTTCGATGGCAAAATCAATTATCTCGCTGTTGATTGGGATAGCTTTGGATGAGGGTGATATTAAAAGTGTCGATCAGCCTGTAGGAGATTATCTTCCGGAATTTAAAGAGGGAGATAAATCGAAGATCACCATCCGTCATCTTCTGGAAATGAGTTCAGGGCTTAGCTGGGACGAGGCCTATGCGAGTGCATTTTCGATGACAACCAAAGCTTATTATGGAAACGATCTTCCGGGTTTGGTACTGAATCAGACGCTGCAGCGCGAACCGGGGAAGTTTTTTGAATACAAAAGCGGAAACACACAGCTACTGGCACTGATTCTGGCCAGGGCTACCGGCAGGAGCGTGAGTGCCTTTGCCTCTGAAAAACTGTGGAAACCCATTGGGGCTCATTATGATGCACTTTGGTCGATCGATAAAGTGTATGGCGTTGAAAAGGCTTATTGCTGCTTTAATTCAAATGCCCGCGACTTTGCCCGGTTTGGTCAGCTTATCCTGAATCACGGCCAATGGAACGGGAGGCAGGTGGTTTCTGAGTCTTACCTGAATCAGGCCCTGGCTCCGGTAAGCCATTTGGTTGATGCCAGCGGCAAAAACGTCGGTTATTACGGATGGCAATGGTGGATGATGAAACGCCGGAACTATCAGCTCTTTTATATGCGGGGATTAAACGGGCAGTATGTTGTTGTGGTTCCGGAACTGAACTCCGTCATTGTACGTCTGGGCCACAAACGCGCAAAAGAACGGATCGATGGTAATCCCGCCGATATTTTAACCTGGATCGATGCCGGACTGGATATCGCCGAAGGCAAATAGTGCAGATCAGTGCCCGTGCTCCTGTTTTTTTCGATATTCACCGATGAGTCTGGTTGCTCCCTGGAATGACGACATCTGACCTTCCATCACTTTCTTTTCAATCTCTCTGATCAGATGGGTTAGTTGCGGATCGCGGTAAAAGCCGTCGAGCAGCTGTTCCTGAATCGTTGTGTACATCCAGTGTCTGGATTGTTCCTTCCGCTGTTTTTCGAGGAATCCGTTTGCACGGGATTGATTGAAAAAGTCGGTAACTATTTCGAGCAGCGTTTCCACACCTCTGTTTTCGCGGGCAGAAACCGATATAACCTGAGGCGACCAACCGCTCTCAGCAGGCGGAAACAGTCGCAATGCACTCCGGTACTCCATACAGGCCAATTCTGAAGCTCTCACATTATCCCCGTCGGCTTTGGTAATAGCTATAGTATCAGCCATTTCCATAATTCCACGTTTGATTCCCTGTAATTCATCCCCGGCACCGGCAAGCATCAGTAGCAGAAAAAAATCGACCATGGAGTGAACTGCCGTTTCCGATTGACCCACCCCGACGGTCTCAATAAATATCACATCAAATCCGGCTGCTTCACAGAGAATCATGGTTTCCCTGGTTTTCCGGGCAACACCACCCAGGGAACCTGCTGCTGGCGAGGGCCTGATAAAGGCATGGGGATCACTGCTCAATGTTTCCATCCGGGTTTTGTCGCCCAGAATACTTCCTTTCGACCGTTCGCTGCTGGGATCGATGGCCAGAACAGCCAGTTTTTTACCCTCCTGGGTCAGGCGGCCACCCAAAACTTCAATGAATGAACTTTTCCCTACACCAGGAACGCCGGTGATGCCTATCCTGATGGCTTTTCCGGAATGAGGCAAACAACCTGAAATGATCTCCTGCCCGATTTCAGCATGCTCGTGCCGATGACTTTCGATCAGGGTGATAGCCCTGCTCAGAATGGTACGGTTACCGGTAAGAATTCCATCGATATATTCTGAGGGTGACAGGATCGTCTTTCTCTTCCCGATAAAACGCTGCGCCGCCTTGGGATCGACCGATACTGGCTGTTCAATGCCTGAATTTACACTCAGGGCAGATTTGGATTCGGAATGACACGCGTTCTGATCATCCATAATTAATTGCCCTTGGATTCAACATCCCCCAGGAAACGCAGAACCAGGTTCGATTGCAACGGGTCGTTCACAATCAGCGTGATCGTCTGAAATTGTTTCCCTTTTTTTCCCCGGCTGTCGAAGCTGCATTTCAGCGTGGTCGATTCACCTCCCTTGATTTCGTATTTATCCGGTTTTGAGGCCGTACATCCGCAGGTAGTTGATATCTTTCTGATAATTAGGGGGTCCTTGCCTTCGTTTTTCAGAATGAAATCATGTGTAACCGGCTGCCCGGGTGTGATCGTTCCGAAATTATAGGATTCTTCGTCAAGTATGGCCTTTGGGGCGTTTAACTTTTGCTCTGGCGACCATTTACTGAAATCTTCATCAATGCTTGCACTGATGGCCAGTAAGTTGTCAGTAAACGTAACTCCGTTCAGTTTAAACATAACCCTGTTGAGCATGAAACCCCATTCACTGACTTTTGTTCCATCAAATGAAATGTAGATCAGTCCCCGCTGTTTGGGTTCCAGTGTGGCAGGTTTAACCGTAAACGACAGGTGTGCCGGTGGTTCAGCAAAGGCGACGTTCAAGGTGGAGTCGCTATCGTTGAAAATTTGCACCGTATCAATCTTGACCTGTGAATTGAAAACGGTTTGCATGGCGACATGATTGGATGCAATCCGGAGGTTCCCTATTTTAACCGGAAAATCGTCGGCTACCGTTTTTGGCTTGGGAGTGACCAGCCCGACAATGTACAGAGAGACTGTGGATTCTCTGGCGTTTGTCTTTACGTTGATGTTTTTTCGAAATGCCCCGGGCCGGCCCATCGGATCAAAAGTAACCTTGATGTTGCCCGTTCCGCCCGGAGGGATCGGCTCTTTGCTCCATTCAGGAATCGTACATCCGCAGGTTGAGCTGGCATCATGCACGATAAGGGGCTGACTGCCATTGTTCATAAAGGTGAAAATATGAGTTTTTGTGCCGCCTATCTCACTGATATTCCCGAAATTAAAACTTGTTTTATCAAAAGTTATTGACGGTTCGGAAAACTGGGCATAATTATTGTAAAATTGACCTCCTGTAATGAGTAAACAAAGGGCCATTATCAATCGTTTCATAATTTCAGAATTTGTACCGGTAAAACAATTCAAAATTAATAATTTCAACCATCAATTAGCGATGCGTAGAAATGCAAGGATAGTATTGGGATTACTCGCGGTAATTCTGCTCCTGACCACCTGCCCGGCCAAGGCTCAGTTTTATAACGGACTCAATATGAGTTTTGGAAAAAACCGCATCCAGTATCCGAAGTCGGATGTTCTGGAAAGCGAATTCTTTGCATCGTTTTACAGATATGACCGGTACGACGTGTATTTCTACCCGAAAGGGAAGGAACTGGCCGAATATGTGAGCCGCTATGCCTACCGTGAAATGGCCAGAATGGAAAATTTCTTTGAATTCTCCATCTCAAAACGGATCA